>CAZLYE010000059.1:0-2707 GCA_964562865.1 uncultured Binatia bacterium (SeqCode)
AGCGAGCTGAAGAGCGGCTCGCCCGACACGACGTCGACGTAGATGCCAGGGCGGTGGTTGTCCCAATAGGCGTTGTGGAACGGCCGCTCCGTGCCCTCCCGCTGCGTCACCTCGTACTGCTCGGGGGTGAGTTTCTGCTTCAGCGCCTCGTCGTTCGGCTTCTTGTAGTCCTGCATGGCTCGCTCTCTCGGGTTGTCCGGCTGCTCGGCCCACAGGGCGATCGCGAGGGGCAGGATCGCGAGGCAGGCGAGGGCAGCTCGGCGGAGTGGTGGGACGCGCATCGGTCTCCCGGATGCCGGTGGTCGGCCCCAGTTTCCGGCGCGCCGGCCCGAAGTCAAATCGCGACCCGAGGAGGATCGCGACCCCCCGAAATCGACGCCGACGCGCGGCGCATCGTGCCGGAGGCCGGGTGGGCGAGTATGCCCGTTTCGGGTAGAGGCCCACCTCGGGTTGCTCCGTACCCGTTCTACGCGCCGTACGACGAATCCAAGCGCGTGGCGGTCAACCAGTTCATCCGAGAGAGCGGCGCCTTCGATGCCGTGGTGGATTTCGACGCGGCTGTGAGCGATCCGGCAGATCCCGCGCATCGGAGGGCGGGCCTGAGCACCGATTCGCTCCACCCCTCGGACGCCGGCGCCCAGGTGATGGGCGACGCCGTCGATCTGTCCCCCTTCCCGTAGCGCCCGGCGGCGGGTCACCGGCGGCGGAACACGGGCTTCCGCTTCTCCTTGAAGGCGCGCGGGCCCTCGCGGGCATCCTCGCTCTGGAAGACCGCCCAGCCGTAGTCGTACTCGTGCGCAAGCGCCTCGGCCTCCGTCATGCCGTCGGTCTCGTGCAGAGTGCGGACGACCGCCGCGACGGCGAGCGGGCCGTTGTCGCAGATGACCTGCGCGAGCTCGCGCGCCTTCGCGAGCGCCTGGCCGTCAGGCACGACGTGGCCGACGAGGCCGATCGCGAGCGCCTCGCGCGCGGAGAGGTGCTTCCCCGTGAGCTGGATCTCCGCGGCCTGCGTGTACGGGATCTGCCGCCGCAGGCGGACGGCCGAGCCGCCCATCGGATAGAGGGACCAGCGCACCTCCGACACGCCGAAGCGGGCGCTCTCGCCGGCGACGCGGACCTCCGTCGCCTGGAGGATCTCCGTGCCGCCCGCGATCGCGACGCCCTCGACCGCCGCCACGATCGGCTTCGTCGGGCGGTAGCTCCGGAGGAGAGCCTTCCAGTGGAGGTCGGGGTCGGCCGCCATGCGCGCCTCGACGTCGACGTCGGGGTCGCTGCCGCCGGCGTCGCCCGCCATCGCGCGGAGGTCCGCGCCGGAGCAGAAGTTCCCACCGGCGCCGGTGAGCACGATGCAGCGGACGTCGTCGTCGGTGGAGGCCGCGACGAAGGCGTCGTACATCCGGACCAGCATCGCCCCCGACAGCGCGTTCATGCGCGCCGGGCGGTTGAGGGTGATGGTGAGGACGTGGCCGTCGCGCTCGACCAGGGCGTCGGGCATGCGCGCACCGTAGGACGGACGGCGCGTCCGGGGCAACCGTTCGGGGAAGCCGCGACTCAGGTGCGCGGGATCTCGGGGAGCCAGTCGGCCGGCTGCTGCCCGAGCAGCGTCCTCGCGTCCCAGTAGTCCCGCCACAGGACGAGCCGGCCGTCGCGGAACTTGAACACGGCGGCGACGCGCAGGGTGGCCCGCTCGCCGGTCCGGTGGTGCCAGACCTCGGTCCGCTCGACCAGGATCGTGTCGCCGGAGTCCACGAGCTCGTGGATCGTGGTCGGGATGCGCTCGAGGGTGCCGAGGCCGAGCGCGAGCTTGGCGCGGATGGCCTCGGGGCCGACGACGGTCGCCTCGGCGTACGGGACGTCCTCGTAGACGCAGTCCTGGGCGCAGTGCGCGGCCACCGCCGCGAAGTCGAGGCGGTCGAGGTCCACGAAGAGCTGGCGCAGGCGGTCGGCGTTGCGGCTCATGCCAGCGCCGTACGTGGCCCGCGCTGCCGGGTCAAGCGGGTTTCACGGGGCGGGCTTCGCGAGCTGGCGGTCGAGGGCGCGCCGGACCCGCTCGAACTCCCGGCGCGCCTCCGCCAGGACGTCGCGCGCGGCGTCGAGGTGGCCCTCGCGGCCGATCTGCTCGAGCCGGCGGCAGACCGCGGCGAGGGGCCGCGCGCCGATGGACTCGCAGCTCCCCTTGAGGCTGTGCGCGCGGCGCTCGACCTGCGGCGCCGCACCGGCGGCGATCGACGATTCGAGCGCGCCGAGCGCGTCGGCGCCGTCCCGGAGGAAGAGCGACACGATGTCGCGCGTGAAGGCCGGATCGCCGCCCGTGCTCGCCTCGAGCTGGGTCGCGTCGAGCGGTGGCGTCTCGTCGCCGCCCGCGGGCACGTCGTTCGGCGCGGCGGTCGGCCGGTGCGCCGGCGCGAGCCGTCCGATCGAGCGGGCCAGGTCGGCGAGCTTGACGGGCTTCGCGAGGAACTCGTCCATGCCGGCCGCGAGGCATCGCTTCCGGTCCTCGGCCATCACGTGCGCCGTGACGCCGAAGATCGGCACGTGACCGGCACCCCCCGCCTCGGCGCGCCGGATCTGCTGCGTCGCCTCGAAGCCGTCCATCTCGGGCATCTGCACGTCCATCAGGACGAGGTCGTACCGGACCCGCGACGCGGCCTCGACGGCCTCGCGTCCCGTGGCGACGGCGTCGGCCTCGCAGCCGAGCTTCGCGAGC
>CAZLYE010000060.1:0-2860 GCA_964562865.1 uncultured Binatia bacterium (SeqCode)
GCACCCGGTCGGCGGCGAAGTATTCGCGCGCGACGTCCGCCGCGTGTCGGCTCGCCCGCTCGTAGTCGGCCTCGATTGCCCGGACGGCGGCGGCCGCCTCGGCCTCGGTGCGGAAGGCGTGCAGACCGGGGCCGAGCGGCAGCACGTCGCCGAAGGCGGTGTCCTGCTCGACGGCGGGCCGCCCGGCCGCGAGATAGCAGGCGGCGCGGTCGCTGAACCAGCCACTCCGGAGCCGCACGTTCACGTCCTTCGCGACCGTGAACTCGCCGCGCGAGCCGCGGAGGTACTCGCGATAGCGCCACGGATCGGCGGAGACCGCGAGGGGATGGGCGATCCGCCAGCCGTGCGCGCGAAGGAGCTCGACGTCGCCCGGGACGCCGTCGACGTCCATCGCGACTTCGAACGTCGCACCCGTGAGTGCCGGCAGGTCGAGGCAACGGAGCCACTCGGTCCGCTTGCGCCAGTGGAAGGTCTCGCCCGCGAACGTCACGTCGCGTCCGCGCGAATCCCACTTGCCGACGGTCGTGTACGCGGCGCCAGGCGGCCCGGCGCGGTCCCAGAGGTCGAGCGCCACGGGCTGGCGCGTGGGGTGCCACGTGTAGCCGCCGGTCGGCAGCGGGGAGCGCGGCGTCCCGATGTTCTCACCGAGCGTGAAGAGATGCGCGTGCTCGTCCAGGATCGCGCGGAGGAGCGCGTCGCCCTCCGCGGCCTTGATCTGGGTGTAGGCCGGGTCGATGTCGACGTAGACGGCGGACCGCCCGGCGCGCCGCTCCGGCGGGATGCGATTCACGCCGGCGAGGTTCACGAGGAGATCCGCTTCGCGGAGGAGCGCCGCGGCGCGCCCCGCTCCCGGACCATGCTCGACCCCGCGCGTCGTGTCGACGAACACCCACCGGTCGCCCAGCCCGAGCCGGCGGAGGAAGTCGCCCGCCGCGGCGACGCCGTGGTCGTAGACCTCGCCGAACTCGTTGGTCACCGGGTTGTACGCGGGCGCGTAGTGCCCGGTGTCCTCGTAGAACCAGGCGTCGTGCCCGAGTGCGCGGAGCCCGAGGAGGTAGTGTGCCGCCTGCCACGCGTACCCGCCGAGCGGGTTGCGGACGAGATAGCCGGCGAGGACGACCCGCGCCATCAGCGGCGGCTCACGCGACTCCGGCGTCCGCGAGGAGCCGCGCGCACACGTCCTCCGCGCGGAAGCACGCCTCGGCGAGCTCGCGGGCGTACCGGCAGGCCCGCGGGTAGTCGGCGCGGACGGCGGCGAGCGCGGCGACGGCCTCCTCGGGCGTCACGAACGCGTGGAGCCCCGGACCCGTCGGCACGTGGGCGGGAGAGCCCGTGTCCTGGACGACGGCGGGCTTTCCGCACGCGAGGTACGCCGCGGTCCGGGTGCTGAACCACCCGCTCCGGAGCGCCACGTAGACGTTCTTCGCGATCGAGAGCTCGCCGCGCGAGCCGGCGATGTATTCGCGGTACGCCGCCATGGTGGCCGAGACGTCGTGCGCGTCGCGGAGTCGCCAGCCGGCCGCGGCGATCCGCTCGCGTGGCGCGGCGCCGGAGAGCGCGACCTCGAGCGTCTCGCCGGTCCGGCGCGGGAGGTCCATGAAGCGCTCGAACTCCACGTCCTTGCCGCCATAGACGCGGCCGCCGATCGAGGGGGGTGTCGGCTCGATCTTCCACGACATCACGGTCGTGAACGCGCCGTCGGGCGCCGCGCGGACCGGCCAGCACCCGAGCACGACGGGTTGCCGCGTCGGGCGCCAGACGAGCCCGCCGGTCGGGATCGGGCAGGCGGGTCCGCCGATCGCCTCGCCGAGGGTGAAGAAGACGTCGTGCTGGCGGATGAGGTTCACCGAGAAACGAACGGAGTCGTTCGCCGTCCCCGCGTCGACGGCCGCGATCTTCGCCTGGCTGTACCCCGGGTCGGTGTCGACGTACGCCTTGACGCGCGCCGCGCGGTACGGCTCGCGGAGCCAGCACGAGCCCGACAGGTTGAGGAAGAGGTCTGCGCCCGCGCAGGCGCGCTCGACGGCCCGCTCGTCCAGGCCGTGGTAGGCGCCGTCGGGTGCGCGGAGCGACCAGCGGCCCGCGAGCGCCGGATCGAGGGTGGCGAGGGCCTCGGCGAGCCAGCGGGCGTTCGCGGCGACCTGGTCGGTGAAGGTCTGCGCGGTGGGGTCGTACAGCCACTGCCCGGTGTCCTCGAGGTACGTGACGTCGCACCCGAGCGCCCGGAAGCCCTGTACGTACTGCAGGTAGTCCCAGGCGACGCCGCCGACGGGATAGGTGGCGACGAGGCCCGTGACGACCACACGCATCAGGCGAGCCCCGCGTCGGCGAGCAGGCGGCCGAGGACGGGCCCGGCGCCGAAGTGCTCGGCGGCGATCCGGCGGGCCGCCGCACCGTGCGCGGCGTAGTCCGCGTCGATGTGCGCGAGGGCCTCGACCGCCCCCTCCATCGTCGAGTACGCGAAGAGCCCCTGCCCCGTCGGCACGAACTTCCCGAAGCCCGTGTCCTGCGTGACGACCGGCTTGCCGGCGGCCAGGTAGCAGACGCTCCGGTCGCTGAACCAGCCGCTTCGCGGGCGGACGTAGATGTCCTTCGCGACGGTGAACTCGCCGCGGGAGCCGTAGACGAACTCGCGGTAGGCGTCGATGTCGCCCGAGATCGCGCGGGGATCGATCAGGTCCCAGCCGGCGGCGCGCACGCGGGCCTCGACGGCGGCGTCGGCCGGGTCCATGGCCAGCCGGAAGCGCTGGGGCGCGCGGCGCGGGAGGTCCAGGTAGTGGAGGAAGTTCACGTGCTTCGACCACTGATACGTCTCGCCGCCGAACGTGATGTTCTTTCCCCGGTTCTCCCACGAGGCGAT
>CAZLYE010000061.1:0-3130 GCA_964562865.1 uncultured Binatia bacterium (SeqCode)
CGAGCAGCTGCGCGAGCGTCGGGATCTCGGGACGGAGCGGCGTGAGCGGACCGACGACGTGGTGGACCGCGGGATAGACGCCGGTCAGCATCGTCATGTGCGACGCGGGCGTCGACGGGTAGGCGGCCATGACCCGTTCGAACAGCGTCCCCTGGCCCCCGAACCGATCGATCAGCGGGCTCGTCGGCAGGTCGCAGCCGTACGTCCCCAGATGGTCGGCGCGGAGGGTGTCCACCGACACGAGGATGACGTTGGGCGCGGGCCCACGGGGTCGGGGCTCGAGGATCGTGGGGGCGCCCCAGAGGGGGAAGCTGAACGCGGCGGGGCCGTCGCCGGCGCGCGGCACGACCCGCGTCGAGAAGACGAAGCGCACGGTCTGTCCCGCGAGCGCGTCGAGCGCGAGGCGGTAGTCCGTCCACCGGTGCGCTTCCGGCTTCGCGGGATCGAGCACCGTACGGAGGAGCTCGCGCTCGCCCGTCGGGGTCCGGGCGACCAGCGTGAACTCGGCCGGCGCGGCATCCGTGGGTGCGCCGACCGACTCGAGCGCGATGCCGACGCGGAGGATCGCGCCGGCGCCGACCGGCACGGGCTCCGTCTCGGTGAACTCCGTCGACGGCGGGACCGGACGGGCGCGAACCCCGACGGCGGCGAGGACGGCGGGGGCGTCGTCCCCCACCGGAAACCGTACCTCGAACTCCTGCCCGCGATCGAGCCGCTGCACGGACGACGGGAGGATCTGCGATCCCTCTCGATCGCGGAGCTGCAGCGTCGGTTCGAACACGTAGACGCCCGCCGCGAGGTCGTTAGGAAGGCGATAGCGGCGGCTCAGCACGGAGCCGTCCCGGGCGATCCGGGTCTCGGTCGCGACCGGGAAGGACGGGGTGCAGCCGACCGCGGGGCGAGTCTCGTCGTCCGCCGCGCAGTACCAGATGGGTGGCCCCCCTGGGCGCTCGAGCAGCCGGTGGACGGGCTCGAGGACGGTCTCGTCCCGGGCCGACCGGCAGCCGGGAACGGCGACCGTCGCGATGAGCGCGAGCAGCGCGATCCGGGACGGGGAGTGCGAGCAGAGGCGCGGCGCGCACTGGGGCGACGGCGCGGGCGCGCACCGCTCCTCGGGCATCATGCGACGCGCACTGTGGCGTCCTTCGTCCGCCTTGTCGAGGAGAAAGGGGAGCAGCGACGTTTGACAGGCTCGGACCCGCTCCGTAGCTTCGCGCCCCGCGCGCCATGGACGAGCTCGCGATCGACGAGATGTACCGCCTCGAGGACCACCACTGGTGGTTCGTCGGCAAGCGCCTGCTCGTGGACGCGCTGCTGCAGGACGTCCTCGGCAACGGGCGGCCGCGGGTGCTGGACGTCGGGTGCGGGACCGGTGCCGTGCTCGGGCACCTGCGCGAGCGCGCAGGGACGGTCGGCGTCGACCGCTCGCTCCAGGCCCTCGCGTACTGCCGGCGGCGCGGGGTGGCGGCGCTCGCCTGCGCCGACGGCGATCGGCTGCCGTTCGCCGCGGGGAGCTTCGACGGGATCCTTCTGCTCGACGCGCTCGAGCACGTGACCGACGAGGCGGCGCTCCTCGACGCGCTCCGGCGGCTCCTCCGCCCGGACGGTTGGCTTCTCGTCAGCGTCCCCGCCTACCAGTTCCTGTGGAGCGAGCACGACGAGGTGCTCCACCACGTGCGCCGCTACACGGCGGGCGCGCTGCGGCGCGCGCTCGTGCGCTCGGGGTTTCGGATCCGCCGGCTGACCTACACGAACGTCGCCGCGCTCCCGCCCGCGGTCGTCGTGCGCGGCGTCCTCGCGCGCCTCGGATTCCGGCGGAGCTCGGGCACGGACTTCGAGCTGCAGGCGCCGTGGCTGAACGGGGCCCTCACCGCGGCCTACCGGCTCGAGGCGACGGCGCTCCGTCACGTCCGGCGGCTGCCGTTCGGCCTCAGCGTGGCGGCGCTCGCGACACCGGCTTCATGAGCCGGGGCGACCGTGGCGAGCGCTGGAGCGTGCCGCTCGTCGTGGGCCTCGTCGTGTCGTTCTGGGTCACGCGCCTCGTGCTGCCCGGCAGGTCGCAGGGCCTCGCGAGCGGCGACCTCCGCTTCTACTTCTATCCGACGTACGAGGCGTTCTTCGGCCTCCTGCGCCGCGGTCGCCTTCTCGCCTGGAATCCCTACCAGCTCTGCGGCATTCCGTGGCTCGGGACCGTGCAGGGTGCCTTCTTCTATCCTCCGCACGTGCTCTACCTCCTCCTGCCGACCCACCTGGCGCTCGGCGCCTCGAGCCTGCTGCACCTCGTCCTGATCGGCCTCACCACCATGCTGTTCGCGCGGCGCGCGGGTCTCGGCGCGGCGGCGGCGATGATGGCGGTCGTCCTGTTCACGCTGCGCGGCCTCGTTCCGGAGTGGGTCCGCTGGCCATATCTCCTCGAGGCGCTCGCCTGGCTGCCGCTCGGCTGCATCGCCGTGCTCGGCCTCGTGCGGGAGCCGACGCGCGGGGGCGTCGCGCTCCTCGCGACGGCGACCGGCATGAGCTGGCTCGCGGGCGGCCCGCAGGCGACGGTGTTCGTCCTCTACACCTGGTCCGCGCTGCTGCTCGCGCTCCTGCTCGGCGGACGGGCCGGTCCGGGACGCTGGCTGGCTGCCGGCGCCGCGGTCGCGGCCGGAATCGGCCTCGGGACGCTCGCGGGGGTCGTCCAGCTCCTCCCTGGGCTGGAGTTCGCCAGAGAGGGGACCCGGCCCACGCACCAGCTCGATCTCGCGCAGATGTTCTTCTTCGGGGACGCGGGTCTGGTGGTCCTTCGCGACCTGGTCACCGGAAGTGCGACATCCTTCGGCGTGATCGGGCTCGCGCTCGCTCCGGCGGCGTTCCTCGAGCGCCGGCACCGTACGCTGGCGCTCTGGGCGCTCATCGTGGGGGCGCTCGCCTTTGCGTTCTCGCTCGGGCCGGCGACGCCGCTGTTCCGTGGCTACCTGGAGCTGCCCGCCCTCGCCTGGTTTCGCGCGCCGTACCGGATCAGGGTGCTCTCCGACTTCTCGCTCGCAGTCCTCGCCGCCGTGGCCGTCCGTGCGCTCTTCGAGCGTTCCGACGGCCGCCCCGTGACCCGGTGGCTGCCGGCCGTCTCCGCGGGCGCGCTCACCCTGTG
>CAZLYE010000062.1:0-2895 GCA_964562865.1 uncultured Binatia bacterium (SeqCode)
GTGAGCGCGACGAGGAGCACGCGCGCGAGGCGCGGGTCCTGTCGCACGCGCCGCGACACCTCGTAGCCGTCCATGCCGGGAAGCCCGATGTCGACCAGCATGACGTCGGGCGGGTCGCCCGTGGCCAGCTCGAGCGCCTTCTCGCCGTCGTAGGCGACGCGCACGTCGTGGCCGATCGTCTCGAGCAGCATCGCGAGGCTGTCCGCGGTGTCGCGGTTGTCCTCGACGATCAGCACGCGCACCCGCTCCGCGCGCTCGGGAACGTCCCGACGCTCGCGGGGCGCCGCGCTCGCGGGCCGCCGCAGGGCCGGGAGCCGGACGACGAACTCGGAGCCCCGGCCCTGGCCCTCGCTGCTCGCCTCCACCCGCCCGTCGTGCAGCTCGACGAGCCTCCGGACCAGCGTCAGCCCGATGCCGAGACCTCCGGGCGCGCGATCGAGGGGGCGCTCACCCTGCGCGAAGAGGTCGAAGACGTGCGGCAGCAGCTCCGGGGTGATCCCCATGCCGGAGTCCCGCACCCGCACGACGGCCTCCTCACCCTCGCGACCGACCGTCACCGTGACGTGCCCGCCCGACGACGTGTACTTGGCCGCGTTCTCGAGGAGGTTCACCAGGATCTGCTCGAACCGCGTCGGGTCGGCGTTCACCTCGAGCGGGTCCGCCGGCAGCGAGAGGTGCACCTGCTGATGACGGTCGTCGAGCACGGTCTGCGTCGCCTCGACGGCGCCCTGCACTACGGCGGCGAGCGAGACGGGGCGGCGGCGCAGCGTGATCCGCCCACGCGTGATCCGCGCGACGTCGAGCAGGTCGTCGACGAGGCGGACGAGCTGGTCGGTCTGCCGGCCGGCGAGCTCGAGGGCGCGTGGTCGGCGCCGGTCGTCGAGTCGCGCCACGCTGACCGCGGTCCGGACCGCTGCGAGCGGGTTACGCAGCTCGTGACCGAGCATTGCGAGAAAGTCGTCCTTCGCTTCGTTCGCACGCCTGAGCTCGGCCTCCACCTCCTTCACCCGCGCGATGTCCTGGAACACGACGAGGCCCGTCGCCGGATTGCCGTACATCGCCGGCAGCGTGTCGGCCCAGAAGAGCAGCGGTCGGGAGCCCGTCGCCAGGTGCCAGACCATCTCGAAGCCGTTCAGGCGCTCCCCGCGTGCCACCCGCAGCGCCGGAAGCTCGTGGATGGCGAGCCCGCGCCCGCCGGGCTCCGTGCACAGCCAGGCCGCTCCGTACTCCTCGGGGCTGCGCGTTCGCGGGAAGCTCCCGCCGACGAACGCGTCCGCGGCGTGGTTCGCGAACGTGACCCGCGCACTTCCCGGCTCGATGAAGAGGAGCGGGACCGGCAGGAGGTTGAGCACCTCCTCGAGCCAGCGGCGCTGGCTCTGGACCGACGTCGCGAGCCGGCGGGCGTTGTCCCGCTCGCGCTGAGCGAGGCCGAGCAGCTCCTCGCGCTCGAGCTCGCCCCGGCGCTGCTCGGTGACGTCGCGGCTGATGCCGGCGAGGAACCGGCGCCCCGGCAGGAGACGCCCGCGGTCGTGGATCCAGCGCGGCGTCGCGGCGACGGGGAGGGTGATGCGGTAGTGGACGTCGAGCTCCTCGCGGCCGGCGGATGCGGCGTCCACGCAGGCGCGAACGCGGTCGCGATCCTCCGGGTGGACGACGTGCAGGAGCGTCTCGCGCTGCTCGACGACCGGGACGGATTCGCCCTCTCCGCCGTGCCACCGGCGGACGTCGCCGGTCGCGACGTCCAGCTCCCACGCCACCATGCCCGCGGCCTCGAGCGCGAGCCGCAGGCGCTGCTCGCTCTCGCGGAGCCTCTCCGAGGCGCGCTCGGCCTCCGCGCGCGCGGCCTCGGCGCGATCGAGCGCCTCGGCGCGCTGGCTCGCGAGCCGCTCACGGTCGCGCATGGCACGCCGGGCGAGGAGGACGAGCGCCCCCACGGCGAGGGCGGCGAGCAGTCCCGCGAGCACGGCACCGAGATCGGCCCGTCGGAGCGCCGCCCGCGCCTCCTCGGCGCGCTGCCTCAGCAGGATGTTCTCCCGGGCGTCCATCCGGTCGACGAGCCCGCGGAGGTCGGTCAGCTTCTCGGCAGCGAGGTTTGCCAGGAGCTCGTTCTGGGCGGCGAGCATCCCCGCCTCGCTGCGCAGCGTCGCGACGTGGGCGACGTTGTGCAGTTCCGTGTCCGCGGTGCGCTTCAGGACGAGGAGCAGCCGGCGCTGCCCCGAGTCGCCTGCGGTGAGCCGGGCGAGCTGCTGCAACCGCTGTCGGACCTCGGCCTCCGCCGCCTTGATGGGCGCACGGAAGCGCTCCTCGCCAGTCAGGACGTAGGCGCGCTCGTCGGCGGCCGCCTCCTCGACGGCGGCGAGCGTCCCCTGCAGGTAGAACCGTGCCTCGTGAACGCGAGCGACCGACCCGGTCGTGCCGGCGATCTGCCGCGCGAAGGACGTGAGGATCAGGGCGGCCCCGACGATGGCCGCCACGGCCGCGATGGCCATGGTGCGGACGGCCGGCGAGAGGAGCGGGCCTCCCCCCGGCAACCCACCGCTCCGGCTCACGGTCGATCCCCCATCGCCAAGCAATCCCAAGACCATCGTGCGTCGCCGGCGCGGCCGTGCTCTTCGCGAGCGCGTGGCACCCGGGCGGGCGGCATGATGCCCCTCGGGACGATGACTCGCCCCCGGAGTTGCGCGTGCGCCACGGGCCGCCTCGGCGTCGGCGCGTCGCGCCTTCGCGGGATGGTGGGCCGTCCCCGGTCGTGGTCCTGGTCGTCGGGGAGGAACCATGCAGCGGTCGGCATTTGCAGCGGAGTTTCTGGGGACCTTCGTGCTCGTGCTCGGTGGCTGCGGCAGCGCGATCCTCGCCGGTGACCACATCGGCTTCCTCGGGGTGGCGTTCGCGTTC
>CAZLYE010000063.1:0-2652 GCA_964562865.1 uncultured Binatia bacterium (SeqCode)
TCGACGTCGAAGGCCACGTTCTCGACCTGGTGCTCGAACTCCGCGGCCACCAGCGCCGCCGTGTCGTGATCCAGCGCCTGATTGATGGTGGCCATCATGCCCATGTCGAGGAGCTTCTTCAGCACGTCGCTCGCCTTGACGCCCATCGCGCGTGCGAGGTCGGCGACCGTGATCACCTCGGAGATCCGGATGACGCGCTTCGAGGCGCGCGGGACCGTGATCTCGGTCTTCTTCTGCTCCTTGCCGGGGAGCGCGCGACGCTTCTGCGGGCGCTTCCCGCCCCGTATGAAGTCGCGCTCCATCGCGTCGCCCAGCTCGGACTTCTTGATGACCTTGCGACCCTTCTTCTTCTTCGGCGCGCCGTCGGCCCCGACCTCGCCGCTCGGCGCCGCCTCCGTGCCAGGGCGTGCCCCGGGCGCGGGAGCTGGCGTCGCGGGCTTGCGGAGATCGATCTTCCCGAGGACCTTCACGCCCCGCATCTCCTCGAACCCCGGGGGCGGTGCGGCGGCCGGGCGAGCCGGCGCGGCCGGCGTCGCACGCACGGGCTCCGGTGGTCGGACAGCGGGCCGCGGCAGAGGCGGCGGCGCGGGCGCCGGCGGCGGCTCCGCGACCGGCGCGTGCACCCGCTCGACGACCGGTGCGGGCGCGACCGCCTGCGGGGCGGCGGGCGGTGTGGGAGCGGGCCGCGCGACCGGCTCCTCGATCGGGGGCGGCAGCTCGTCTGGCGCGGACGGCGGCACCTCGTCGAGCGCCGGCGGCACGGCCGCGTCGACGTCGAGCGATGGCGGTACTTCGGCCGCGCCGCCCTCGGCGGCGCTGGACGGCGGGGCGTCCTCGCGGCTCAGCACCTCGCGCGCCGTCCGACGGCGGATGACGTTCGCGCGGAGCCGCGTCTCGGTGGTCTGCTCCCGCGCGGTCACGATGTGATCCCCACCCGCGTCCCGCTCCGTCACGACGCGCTCGGCGACCACGCGCTCCGTGCCGACGGGCACCATCGGGCGCGGCACGAGCCCGAGCAGCTCGCGGACGCGCTGGACCTCCTCGTCGGTGAGCGAGCTCTGGGAGCGCTTGCCGCGGATGCCGAGCTTCTCGACCCCGCTCAGGAGGTCCTTCGGCTGCACCCCCCATTCCTTCGCCAACTCGTGGATCCGCTTGGACATGCGGCTACCTCTCGACCTTCGCGGCCGCGTCACCGGCCAGCATCGCAACCAGTTGCTCGCGCTCCGACGGCGGCGGACTCGAACGCAGCGAACGGATCTGCCCCCGACGACGGACGAAGGCCGCCCAGCATTCCGGCGCACGGTGCAGGTACGCGCCCCGACCCGGCGCCCTGCGGCGCTCGTCGAGCTGGAGACGACCCTCCGTCGTGACGAATCGCACGAGCGTCCGCTGGGGACCGCGACCGCCGCAGCCGGTGCACGTCCGGATCGGCTCGGGCGCCCTCACCCCCGCCCCTCCTCGGGCGCGCGCTCGTCGGCCGTGTCCGCCGCCGACGTCTCCTCGCGCTCCGTCGTCGCCGCGGCGAGCGCCTCCTCCTCGCGCTTGCGGACGACATGGTCGCGGGCGGCGGCGAGGATGCTGCCCGCACGCTCGGGGCCGATGCCGTCGATCTCGCCGATGCTCTCCTCGTCGGACGCCGCAAGCTCCTCCGCCGACTTGAACCCGTTCTGATACAGGAGCTCGGCGGTCACGTCGCCGATGTTCGGAATCGCGGTGAGCGACGCGCGGGCCCGGCGCGCCTCGTCCTCGGCCTCCGATTCGCTCCGCACGTCGAGCTTCCAGATGGTGAGGCGGGAGGCCAGCCGCACGTTCTGCCCCTTCTTGCCGATCGCGAGCGAGAGCTGGTCGTCCGGGACGATCACCTCCATGGCGTGCTCGTCCTCGTCCATGATGATCTTCGACACCTTGGCGGGCGCGAGCGCGCGGCAGACGTACTCGGCCGGGTCGTTCGTCCAGGGGACGATGTCGATCTTCTCGCCGCGCAGCTCCTGCACGACCGCCTGGACCCGGGTCCCGCGCATGCCGACGCACGCGCCGACGGGATCGACGTCGCGATCGTGCGAGGTGACGGCGATCTTGGCACGCCCTCCGGGTTCGCGGGCGGCGCCTTTCACCTCGACGATCCCCTCGTAGATCTCCGGCACCTCCTGCTCGAAGAGCTTGATGAGCAGACCGGGGTGCGTGCGCGAAAGGACGATCTGCGGGCCCTTGCCGGTGAGCTCGACGTCCAGGATGAAGGCGCGGATCCGGTCTCCCTGGCGGTACCGCTCCCGCGGGATCTGCTCCTTCTCGGGGAGGATCGCGTCGGTCCGGCCGAGGTTCACGATGATGTTCTTCTTCTCGTACCGCTGCACGATGCCCGAGAAGAGCTCGCCCTTGCGGCCCTTGAACTCGTTGTAGATGATGTCGCGCTCGGCGTCCCGCACGCGCTGGATGATGTTCTGCTTCGCGGCCTGCGCCGCGATCCGGCCGAACTTCTCACCGGGCAGCTTGGCGAGCAGCTCGTCGCCGACCTCGGCATCGGGATCGATCTTGGCGCGTGCCTCCTCGCGGGTCACCTGGTTCTCGCGGTCCTCGACGTGGTCGACGACCGTCTTGATCTCGAACAGCTCGACCTCGCCGAGCTCCGTGTTGAACTTCGCCTCGATGTTG
>CAZLYE010000064.1:0-3099 GCA_964562865.1 uncultured Binatia bacterium (SeqCode)
CCGCTCTACTATGCCGTCTGCGGACGGACCCTTCTCTTCGCGTCCGAGATCAAGGCGCTGCACGCGACCGGGATGCTCGCCAAGGAGGTCGATGCCGGCTCGCTCCGGAGCTACCTGAGCCACGGGTTCATCCCGGGCGAGCGCACGATGTTCGCGGGGGTGCAGAAGCTCCCACCGGGATCGCTGCTCGAGGCCGGTCCCGACGGGATCCGCATCCGGTCGTACTGGGACTTCCCCCTGCCGGCCGGCGACGGTGTCGCCCGGCAGCCGACCTTCGAGGAGGCGGCGGACCGGGTGCGTGAGCTCCTCGAGGAGGCCGTCCGGATCCGGCTCATGAGCGAGGTCCCGCTCGGGGCGTTCCTCAGCGGAGGCGTCGACTCGAGCGCGGTCGTGAGCATCATGAGCCGCGGGTTGGGAGGGCCGGTCGAGACGTTCGCGGTCGGCTTCGCAGACGCGGAGTTCGACGAGCTCGTCTACGCGCGCCAGGCGGCCGAGCTGTACAAGACAAACCACCACGAGGTGCTCGTCGAGGGCTGCAGCCCGGAGCTCCTCTACCAGCTCAACGGCTACCACGACGAGCCGGCCGCCGACCCGGCGACCGTCCCCACACTCTGCCTCGCCCGGTTCGCGCGCCAGCGCGTGACCGTCGCGCTCACGGGGGAGGGCGGCGACGAGCTCTTCGGAGGGTACCGGCACTATCGCCTGTATCGCCGGCTGGCAGCGATCGAGGAGCGCGTGGCGGGCGTCCGTGGCATGGCCCGAGCGCTCCTGGGTCTCGAGCCGCTTCTCGGCCAGGTCGGACCCCGCCGTCTGTGGAAGGGGCTCTGGATTTCGAGCCTTCCGTCGCGCGAGCGCGTGCGCGGTCTCGTGAACGTCTTCATCGATCCCGACGTCGACCGCCTGCTCGCGGCACCGCGAGGCGCGGACGGCGACGGCTACGACGCGGCGGAATTCGCCCGGCTGTGGGAGCACGCTCGCGACGCCGACCACATAGCGCAGGCGATGTACGTCGACGCGAAGGCCCAGATGGCCGAGCAGCTCCTGATGAAGGTCGACAAGACGACCATGGCGGCGTCGCTCGAGGCGCGATGCCCGTTCCTCGACCAGCGTCTGATCGAGTTCGTCGGCGCGCTCCCCACCACGATGAAGATCGGGCCGGAGGGTACGAAGCTCCTCCTGCGACGCGCGCTGCGCGGGCTCGTGCCGGACGCGCTCCTCGACCGGAAGAAGCACGGCTTCGAGGTTCCGGTGCGGAAGTGGATGCTCGGCGACCTGTCGGGGATGGCCGAGTCGCTGCTGCTGCGGCGCGACGCGGCGATCGGCGAGTGGGTCGACCTCGAAACCGTGCGCGGACTCTGGCGGCGGCTGCGTGCCGTGAACGACACCCAGCTCGCCCGACAGTGCTGGACGCTCCTCAACCTCGCCGTGTGGCACGACCTTCACTGGGGGACGTCGGCGGACGTCCCGGTCAGATCGATGAGCGCCTGACCCAGGGCAGGGACGCAGAACGTCATGTCCCTGATGGCATCCTCGCTCCGCTCGATGGGTCGGGCGATTGACCCCGAGCCGGAGCCGGCCCGCCCTCCCGAGTTCCGCCGCATCAGGGACTCGCTGCTGTCGCAGCGGGACGTCGCCCTGTGCATCGCGCTGCTCCTCGTCGCGCTCGGGCTCCGGCTCTACCGCCTCGATCATCAGAACTTCTGGATCGACGAGGTCTATCAGCAGTACGTGGCGGCGCGGCCGGCGCGGGACATCGTGCGCGAGTATTCGCTGCGCGCCGACGGCGGGCCGCTCTCGCTCCTCGTGAGCCACTTCTTCCTCTCGTCGAGCTTCCCGGAGTGGACGGCGCGGCTGCCGTCGGCGATCTTCGGTGCGCTCGCCGTGGTCGCGACGGCGCTGATCGGGCGGGCGATCCTTCCCGGCCGCGTCCCGTGGATCGGGGCTGCCTTCCTGGCCGTCTCCCCGCTCCACGTGTGGTACAGCCAGGAGGCCCGCTGGTATGCGCAGTGGGTCTGCTTCACCGCGCTCTCGTACCTCGCGTTTCTCCACGCGGTGCGCTGGGGGAGCGTCCGGAGCTGGATCGCCTACGCGGTCGCCACGGCCTTCGACCTCTACACCTTCGTCCTCTCCTTCGTCGTGGTCACCAGCCAGGCGCTGTCGGCGTCGCAGCTCTCGTCGCGGGTGGACACCGGTCGCGAGCGCGTGCCGCGCTGGTTCGCCGTCCAGATCGGTGTCGTCATCGCCGCGGCGCCGCTCGTCGACATGATGCTGCGCCATCGCAATGCGGTGACCGGCAGCCCGCGCCCGAACACGTTGGCCGCGATACCCTACACGGTGTTCGCCTACGCCGTGGGGTTCTCGCTCGGGCCGCCGCTGGGCGCACTGCACGGGATCACGTCGGTGGCGCGGATCGTGCTCGAGCACCCCGTCGTCCCGGTCGTGTTCCTCCTCTTCGTCCCGCTGCTCCTCGTCGGGGTGGTCCGGGTGGCGCGGGACCGCGAGGCCGCCGGGGTGCTCCTCCCCTGGTTGCTCGGTCCGCCGCTCCTCGTCTCCCTGCTCGCGCTCTTCACCGGGGTCACGTACGAGGTCCGCTACACGGTCGCGGCGCTCCCCGCCTTCGCGCTCGTGCTGGCGGCCGGGATCTGCGCGCTGCCGCGACGCCTGCTCAGGCTCGCTGCGGGCGGTGCCGTCGCCGCGTGCGCACTCGTCGCGCTCGGCAACCACTACTGGAACCCGCGCTACGCGAAGGAGGACGTGCGCGGAGCGGTCGTCGACGCGACCCGCAGCGACCCGAGCGCGCCCATCGTGGTCGTCGGCCAGGCGCGCGCGGCCGTGTGGTTCTACGGCAAGGGGGCGCGCATCGCCGCCGTCGACGGGTGCGAGCCCAACGTGCCGGCCGTCGATCCCGTTCGGGCGGCGGCGCTGCTCGAGGTCCCGGCCCTCTGGGTGGTGGTCAGCCGCGACTGGGACAACCGGGCCGAGGGGTGCCTGGCGCGGCTGTTCCGTACGCACGTCGCCGTCGAGCACCGATGGTACGCCGGGGCCGAGCTCTGGCGACTGGTGAAGCGCAGCGGTATCGAGTAATCGGCGGGCATAGCT
>CAZLYE010000065.1:0-3160 GCA_964562865.1 uncultured Binatia bacterium (SeqCode)
GCGCTCGCGAAGCGCTACGGCCCGACCGTCGCGCTCGACGGCGTGACGTTCACGGTCGCGGCGGGCGAGATCGTCGGCCTCCTCGGTCCGAACGGCGCGGGCAAGTCGACGACGCTCGGTGTCCTCGCGACGCTCCTCCGCTTCGACGCGGGACGCGTCGCCGTCGCCGGACATCCGCTGCCGGACGGCGCCGCCGCCGCGCGCCGCGCGCTCGGCCTCGTCCCCCAGCAGGTCGCCGTCTACCCGACCCTGAGCGCGCGGGAGAACCTCCTCTTCTTCGCGCGCGCGGCGGGTCTCCGGGCGCGGGTGGCGCAGGAGCGCGCGGCCGACGCGCTCGCGCTGGTCGGCCTCGGCGCGCGGGCAGACGAGCCCGTCGAGCGGCTCTCGGGGGGGATGCGGCGGCGTCTCAACCTCGCGTGCGGCGTCCTTCACCGGCCCGCCGTCGTGCTCCTCGACGAGCCCGTGGTCGGCGTCGACCCGCAGTCGCGCGAGCGGATCTTCGACGCCGTCGAGCGGCTCGCCGGGAGCGGCGCCGCCATCCTCTACAGCACGCACCAGATGGAGGAGGCGGAGCGCCTCTGCGCGCGCGTGGTGCTGCTCGACGCCGGCCGTGTCGTCGCGACGGGGACGCCGGCGGCGCTCGTCGCGCAGGCCGGCATGGCCCCCGTGGTCCGGCTCCGTACGGCGCATCCGCTCGGGGCGGGATGGCTCACCGGCGTCGCCGGCGTCCGCCTCCTCGGCGCGGACGGGGACGAGACCGCCGTCACCGTGCCCGACGCGACCGCCGTTCCAAGCGTGCTCGCGGCCGCGCTGCGCGCCGGCGGCGAGGTCCTGGCACTGTCGCTCGACCGTCCGACGCTCGCCGACGCCTTCTTCGCGCTCACCGGCCGCGCACTGCGCGACGATGAGGCGCCGGAGGCCGCCTCCGCCTGATGCTCCGCGGTCTCGTCGCGGCGCTCGTGAAGGACCTCCGGCTCCTCGGGCGCGACCGTGTGGGGCTCGTCTTCCTCGGCCTCGCGCCGATCGTCGTGATCTCGGTCGCGGGGCTCTCTCTCGCCGGCCTCTACGACGGCGCGCCCGCCGGCACGGCCCGCGTCCTGCCGTTCGTCGACGAGGACGGCGGTTGGATCGGACGCGCGCTCCGGGAGCGCGAGGCGAGCGAGCCGTCGGTCCGCCTTCCCGCCGTCGCGTCGCGCGACGAGGCGCGTGCCCTCGTGCGCCGGCGGAGCGCGGGCGCCGTGCTCGTGATCCCGCCCGGCACGTCGGACGGCGTCGCCTCGGGACGCGGCGGCACCCTCCTCCTGCTCACGGATCCGGCCCGGACGGTCGACGTCGCGCACGCGCGGAGCGTCGTCCAGGAGCTCCGGCACGGGCTCGAGACCGCGGCCGTCGAGCGCGCCCAGGCGGAGCTCGACACCGCACGCGTTCGGTTCGACGACGCGGCGACCGACCTCCGGCGCGAGCTCGACGCGCTCGGCACCCGCCTCGCCGCGCTGCACGCGGAGTCGGCCGACCGCGCGGCCGCCGCGCGGCGCGAGCTCCAGGCGCGGCTCGCCGACGCGGCCGCGGAACGCGAGGCCACGGCGCGCGCCCGGCTCGCTGCCGCGCTCGGCCCCCTGCAGGCCTTCCTCCGCGAGCTCACCGCACGCCGCGAAGAGTTCACCGCCTGGCTCGCCGCGGTCCGCAAGGAGGCGGGCCGCTTCGCCGACCGCCTCCCGCCGCCGCCCGAGCCACCCGCCGTGCCGCCCGCGGTGGCCGAGCTGGCCGACGCCGATCCGGGCGCGATCGCCACGCGGCTCGTCCCGGCCGAGGGCGCGCTGCCGCCGCTCCCTCGGCTCGAGCCGCCCGCGCCGCCCGCGCTCGCCGTCCCGTCTCTGCCCGAGCCGCCCAGCGGCCGCCTGCCCGGCGCGCTCGCGGTCGAGGAGACGAGCGTCAGCGGCGCACCGCTCCGCTTCAACACCTTCGACCAGAACGTGCCCGGCTTCAGCGTGACCTTTCTCCTCCTCGGCGCGCTCCTCGGCGTGTCGCTCGGGCTCCTCGACGAGCGCGACTGGGGCACCCTCGAGCGGTTCCGCGCGACGGCGACGCCGCTTGCCGCACTCCTCGTCGCGAAGCTCACCGCGCGCTTCGCGGTCGGCGCCGTGCAGATGATCGTCCTCTTCGCCGTCGGCCGGCTCGCCTTCGGCGTCTCGCTCGGTCCCGAGCCGTGGGCGCTCGCCCTGCCGACGGCCGGCATCGTGTTCGTCGCGACGGCCTTCGGCCTCGTCGTCGCGGGCGCCACGCCGAGCCGCGAGGCGGTGCTCCCGATCGGCTCGATCGTGATCCTCACCATGGCCGCGATCGGCGGCTGCTGGTGGCCGATCGACCTCGAGCCGGGCTGGATGCGGTCCGTCGCCCTCGCCTTCCCGACCACGTGGGCGATGGAGGCGTACAACGACCTCATGATCCGGCGCGAGACGGCCGCGGCCGTCGTCAGGGCGACCGTCGTGCTCTTCGCATACGGGGCCGCGGGTCTCGTGGTCGGGCTCGCGCTCTTCCGGCGGCGGGTCCTCGGTCGGGCGAGCTGACCCGCGCGCTCAGCCGCGGAGCGCGACGTGCATGCGGAGCCAGAGGACTGCGAACGCGCCGAGCACGCCGAGCGCCGACTGGAACTCGCCGTTGTAGCGGTAGAGCCTCCACGAGAACCGCCACGTCGCGGCGCCCGCCCGGGCCGAACGCGGCCGGAGCCGCGCGACGCGCGCGGCGTACTCCTCGAAAGCCGCGCCGTACCGGTGCGCGAGCTTCTCCTCCTCACGCCGCATGGCGAGCGGGTAGAAGAGCGCGACGT
This sequence comes from uncultured Binatia bacterium (SeqCode), assembly GCA_964562865.1. Classification (GTDB taxonomy): domain Bacteria; phylum Desulfobacterota; class Binatia; order DP-6; family DP-6; genus CAZLYE01. The sequence goes on from CAZLYE010000065.1 coordinate 2,828, forward strand.
ACGCGGCCACGAGGAGTGCCGCCAGCCACGAATCGGCCGCGACGAGGAGCCCCCCGGCCACGACGAGGCTCCCGAGGTAGAGCGGGTGGCGGACGACGGCGTAGGGGCCCGACGTCGTGAGTGTCGCGTGCTTCGACAGGTGGCCGGCGGCGGCCCCCCGGACGATCAGGCCGACGGCCGCGAGCGCCGCGCCGGCGGCCATCGACGCGGACGTCGGCCGCGCGAGCGCGACGCACGCGACGGCGAGCGGCAGCCCCACCCGCACGCGGTGCGGACGCAGCCACTCCGCGAACGAGGGCGACGCCCCCGCCCCGCGCACCATCCGTTCCCGGG
>CAZLYE010000066.1:0-2935 GCA_964562865.1 uncultured Binatia bacterium (SeqCode)
GGAAGCTGAGCGACGAGGACCTGGCCGCCATGCGCGGGCGCTTCGAGGCGCAGGCGCTCGAGGCGATGGCGGCCCTCGAGCGGGGGAGGAGCGGATGATCACCATCGACCAGTTTCGCGCGATCGAGCTCAGGATCGGGACGGTCCTCACGGCCGAGGCCCACCCGAACGCCGACCGGCTGCTCGTGCTGCGCGTCGACGTCGGCGGCGAGGAGCGGCAGCTCGTGGCCGGCATCCGCGCGCACTACGAGCCGGCGGTCCTCGTCGGCCGGCAGGTCGTGGTGGTCGCGAACCTCGAGCCCGCGAAGCTGCGTGGCGTGGAGAGCCAGGGCATGGTGCTGGCGGCGGCGTCCGGCGATGACGTCGTGCTCCTCCGCCCCGACGAGGCGGTTCCCGCGGGAGCGGTCGTCCGCTAGTGGACGACGCGGCCGTCCGCGCCGAGGGACTCCGCCGCACGTTCGGCGGCATGCCGGTGCTGTCGGGCGTCGATCTGGTGGTCCATCCCGGCGAGGCGCTCGCGCTCCTCGGTCCGAACGGCGCTGGCAAGACGACGCTCCTCCGCATCCTGGCGCTGCTGCTGCGGCCGAGCGGCGGGCGCCTCGTGCTCTTCGGCCACGAGGCGCGCGACGCGCCGCCCGCGCTCCGCCGCCGGCTCGGCTACGTCGGGCACGAGAGCCTCTGCTATCCCGACCTGACCGCCACCGAGAACCTCGCCTTCTACGCGCGCCTCTTCGACGTGCCGGACGCGCCGGCGCGGGTTGCCGAGCTCGTCGCGTGGGCCGGGCTCGAGGCCGCCGCCCGCCGTCCCGTGCGGTTCTACTCGCGCGGCATGGGCCAGCGTCTCGCGCTCGCGCGGGCGCTCCTCCACGGCCCGGACCTCCTCCTCCTCGACGAGCCGTTCAGCGGCCTCGACCCCGACGCGGTGGTCGCGCTGCAGCAGCGGCTCGTCGACCTCCGCACCGCGGGCCATGCGATCGTGCTGACGACGCACGATCTCGAGCGCGCGGCGCCCGTCGCGACCGGGCTCGCGATCGTGCACCGAGGACGCGTCGCGTGGCGGCAGGACGGTCCCGGGGAGCCCACGGTCCTCGCCGCCACGTACCAGGCGGTCATCACGGGGCGCGCGTAGGCGTGCGCGGCGCGCTCGCGATCCTGCTGAAGGACGTGCGCATCGAGTGGCGCACGAAGGAGAGCCTCGCCAGCGTCTTCGTGCTCGGCGTCCTGCTCCTCGTCGTCTTCACGGTCGCGCACGACCCGGAGCCCGAGGCGGCACCCGCGCTCGCCCCGGCCGTGCTGTGGGTCGCCTTCGTCTTCACCGGCCTCCTCGGCGTCCAGCGGAGCTTCCTCCTCGAGCGCGAGAACGACTGCCTTGCCGGGCTCCTCTCCGCGCCGCTCGACCCGGCCGCGATCTACGCGGGGAAGCTCGCCGCGAACGTCGTCCTGCTCGGCGTCACGCAGGCCGTCGTCGTGCCGCTGGTCGGGCTCTTCCTCCGGCTGGATCTCTGGCCCGTGCTCCCGGGGCTCGTGGTCGTCCTCCTGCTCGGGAACGTCGGCTTCGCCGCGCTCGCGACGCTCTTCGCCGCCATCACGGTGCGGACCCGCGCGCGCGAGGTGATGCTGCCGCTCCTCCTCCTCCCGCTCCTCGTGCCCCTCCTCATCGGCGCGGTCCAGGCGACGCGCTCCGTTCTGACGGACGGATTCGCAGGCGCCCGCGACGCCCTCACCGTCCTCGGCGCCTTCGACGTCATCTTCGTGGTGGCCGGCTGGCTCCTGTTCACGTATGTTGTGCGCGACTAGCCGGAGGCGGGAAGTGGGGTACGTGCTCCAACGGGGAGCGGCGTGCGGGGGAGCCCCGAGCGCCGCCTGTGAGGCCGCGAGCGCGCCGTCCGCGACCTGCAGCGCCCGTGAGCGCGGCCGAACCGAAGGCGAGCGGGGCTCCCCCGCTCCCCCGGCTCCGCACCGGGCGCGCGTTTCCTCGACGGGGCCCCTATGAGACGCGCACTCCCGACGCTCGTGTTCGTCAGCGTGCTCGCCGCGCTGTGGATCGTCTTCATGGTCGTGCCGACGGAGCGCGAGATGGGGATCGTACAGCGCATCTTCTACTTCCACGTGTCCTCGGCGTGGGTGGCGTTCCTCGGGTTCTTCCTCGTGGCGGGTGCGAGCGCCGTGTACCTCTGGAACGGCTCGCGCGGCGCGGACCGGCTCGCGCAGGCGGCGGCCGAGGTGGGCGTCCTCTTCTGCACGCTCGTGCTGATCACGGGACCACTCTGGGCGCGCCCCATCTGGGGCGTCTGGTGGACCTGGGACCCGCGGCTCACGATGACCGTCATCCTGTGGGCGATCTACGCGAGCTACCTGATGCTCCGCGCGTTCGGCGGCGAGGACGACGCGGTCCGCCGCTACGCGGCGGTGCTCGGCATCATCGGCGTGCTCGACATCCCGCTCATCCGCGTCTCCGTGCGTCTCCTCCGAGGAATACACCCCTCCGTGCTGAACCAGCCCGAGGGCGGCTCGGGGCTGGTCGACCCGTGGATGCGGGCGGGGCTCGCCGTGTCGTCGGTGGCGCTCATCCTGCTCGGCGTCTGGCTGATGCAGCTCCGCGTGCGGACGGCACGCGTGGCCGAGGAGGTCGCCGCGCTCCGCCGCGAGGCGGCCGCGCACGGAGGGGAGGCAGCGTGAACCACTTCCCGTACCTCTTCGCGGCCTACGCCGCGGTGTGGATCGGTCTCTTCGTCTACCTCCTCCGCCTCGACCGCCGGAGCCGGGAGCTGGAGGAGGAGGTCCGCGAGCTGAGACGTCTCCTCGGCCGCTGATGGCCCGCGAGCGGCGGCCGCTCGGCGCGTCGTCTCTTGTGCCGGTTCCCCGCCGGCGCTAGGCAGCCGGCATGCCCGGATCCCTCGACGCGGCGCTTCTCCGCGCGCTCGCCGAGCTCCTCC
>CAZLYE010000067.1:0-5826 GCA_964562865.1 uncultured Binatia bacterium (SeqCode)
TACACGAGCCAGCAGGAGGCGACGGCGTCCTTCCTCGCGGCGTTCGTCCGCCGGACGGAGCCCTTCAGCGTGTTCACCCGGCGCGGCGTCGAGCGGGTGGACGGCCTGATCGCGAAGCACCTGTCGCCATGATCATCTCGCTCACGCTCAACCCGGCACTCGACAAGACGGTGTTCGTGCCGAGGCTCGCCCTCGGCGAGGTGAACCGCGTCGCCCGCTCGCAGCTCGATCCGGGCGGCAAGGGCATCAACGTGTCCCGGGTGGTCCACCGGCTCGGCCGACCGACGATCGCCTTCGGCTTCCTCGCCGGCAACCTCGGCGCGATGATGGCGCGCGCGCTCGACGACGAGGGCGTCGCGCATCGCTTCGTCTGGGTCCCGGGAGAGACGCGTCTCGACGTGGTGGTCGTCGACGAGGCGACCGGGCGCGGGACGAAGCTCTACGACCGGGGACCCGAGATCGACCGGGCGAGCCTGGACGCGCTCCTCGCCGACGTCTCGCGGTGGCTCACCGGGTGCCGCGTGCTGGTCGCGGCGGGCAGCCTCCCGCCGGGCGTCCCGCCCGACGTCTATGCCCGCATCCTCGACGAGGCGGACCGCCGCGGCGTGCGGACGATCCTCGACGCGGACGGCGAGACGCTCCGCCTCGGGCTCGCGGGCAGGCCGCATGTGATCAAGCCCAACGTGGAGGAGGCCGAGGCGCTCCTCGGGCGCGCGCTGCCCGACCACGCGGCGGTGGTCGCCGCGGCGCGCGAGCTCCGCAACCGCGGGCCGCGCGTCGTCGTCATCTCGATGGGCGCGCGCGGGAGCATCTGCGCGACCGAGCAGGCCCTGCATCATGCGGTGCCGGCGCCCGTCGAGCGACGGAGCACGGTCGGCTCCGGCGACTCGCTCGTCGCCGGGATGGCAATCGCGCTCGCGGAGGACCTGTCGGTGACCGAGGGCCTCCGCCTCGGCACGGCCGCGGGGGCCGCCACCGCGATGACCGCGGGGACACAGCTCGGGACGGCGGCCGACATCGAGCGGCTCGCGCCCGCGGTCGAGATCCGCCCGCTCGATGGCTGAGCCGCCGCGCCGTCGGGCCGCGCTGGTCTTCGTCCTCGTCACCGTGGTGCTCGACATGCTGGCGCTCGGGATGATCGTCCCGGTCCTGCCGCGGCTGGTCGTCGACTTCCTCGGCGGGGACACGGTCCGCGCGGCCCGGGTCTACGGCGTCTTCGGGACCGTCTGGGCGCTCATGCAGTTCCTGTTCTCGCCGGTCCTGGGCGCACTCTCCGACCGCTTCGGCCGGCGGCCGGTCATCCTGCTCTCGAACTTCGGGCTCGGCCTCGACTACGTGCTGATGGCGCTCGCGCCGACGCTCGGGTGGCTGCTCGTCGGCCGCGTGATCTCGGGCATCACCGCGGCGAGCTTCGCGACGGCGGGCGCGTACATCGCCGACGTGTCGCCCGCGGAACGGCGCGCCGCGGGCTTCGGCATGCTCGGCGCGGCCTTCGGCCTCGGGTTCGTGCTCGGACCGGCGCTGGGCGGGGTGCTCGGCCGCATGGGCCCGCGCCTGCCCTTCTGGGTCGCGGCGGGTCTGAGCCTCCTGAACGCGTGCTACGGCCTCTTCGTGCTGCCGGAGTCGCTGCCGCGAACGGGCCGCCGGCGGTTCGCGTGGCGGCGCGCCAATCCGGTCGGCTCGCTCGCGCTCCTCCGCTCGCACCCGGAGCTCTTCGGGCTCGGGGCCGTCACCTTCCTCCGCAACCTCGCGCACGCGGCGCTCCCGAGCACGTTCGTGCTCTATGCGACGTATCGCTTCGGGTGGAACGAGCGGACGGTCGGCCTCACGATGGCGGGCATGGGCGCGTGCGGGATGCTCGTGTCGGGCGGGCTCGTCGGACCGGTCGTCCGTCGCTTCGGCGAGCGCCGGGTGCTCGTCGCGGGGCTCCTCGCGGGCACGGCCGGATTCACGGTCTACGGCCTCGCGGCGACCGGGGCGTGGGCCCTCGCCGGCGTCCCCCTCCAGGCCCTGTGGGGGCTCTCCGCGCCCGCGGCGCAGGGTCTCATGACCCGCCGGGTCGAGGCCGCCGACCAGGGCCAGCTCCAGGGGGCGCAGGCGAGCCTCATGGGGATCGCAGGCCTGATCGGCCCCGGCCTCTTCACGCTCACCTTCGCGTCCTTCATCGGCGCCCGGCGCGACTGGCACCTTCCCGGTGCCCCGTTCCTCCTCGCCGCGCTCCTCCTCGCGAGCGCGGTCGCCGTCGCGTGGCGCGTGACGCGTCCCGGGCGCTACGCGACCTCGGGCGCGATGGTCTCGAGCTCGAGCCCGCGCGTCTCCGGAAGCCAGAGGTAGGCCGCGACCGTCGCCACGACACCCGCGCCCGCGATGAGCGCGAGCGCCGGGCCGAGCCCGCCGACCGCGTATTGCACGCGGCCGACGAGCGCGAGCCCCACCATGCCCCCGAGCGTCCCCGCGACCGTCAGCCAGCCCGCCGCCGCGCCGCGGAAGCTCGTCGGGAAGAGCTCGGTCGCCCACGAGCGCAGGACGGTGATCTTGCCGCCCTGGCAGAACACCATCGCGGCGAAGGCGGGCCAGAGCGCGTTCGGGCCACCGAGGAAGAAGGCCACCTCCGCGACGCTGAGACCGAGGAAGAACACGGCCGCGGCGACGCGGCGGCCGCGCAGGTCGGCGAGCCGGCCGCCGAGCCACCACCCCGGGAGCCCGAGCCCGCCCGCGACGATGAACATCGCGCTCACCATCCCGGGAGACCAGTGGTACGTGGTGATCGGCACGTAGGTCGCGAACGCGAAGCCCGCGACGTCGTAGCTCATGGCGAGGAACGCGACGAGGAACGCCGCGCCCATGCGTCCACGGTACGCCGGCGGCGGGAGCTGCCGGGGACGCTCGGTGCGCGCGAGCCAGCGCTGGCTCTCGGGGATCGCGCGTCGGAGGAAGGGCAGGAGGAGGAGCGGCGTCAGGCTGACGAGGCAGAGGCCACGCCAGCCGCCCGGCCACCGGTCGATCCAGGCGAGGAGGAACGCGCCGAAGCCGGACCCGACGGCGTTCACGGTCCCGAGAAGTCCCTGCGCCGTCCCGCGATCCGAGGCAGGCATCTCCTCCGCGGCGATGACGGCCGACGCGAAGAGCGCGCCCTCCTGGAACATGCGGGCCGTCGCCTGCCACACGACCAGCAGCGCGAGCGTGTGGGCGGTCGCCGTGCCGACGCCGAACACGGCGAGCAGGAGCACGCTCGCGAGGAGGAGCCGCCGCCGGCCGAAGCGGTCCGCGAGCGGCCCGAGCACCACCACGCCGAGCGACCCGACGCTCACCAGCGCGAGCGCGTAGGAGAGCGCCGCGGGCGTCGCGCCGAGGTCCTTGCCGACGTACGACAGCGTGATGACGATGAGCGAGCGCCCGTAGCCCTCGAAGAAGATCGCGAGCCCGAGGAGCCGGAGCAGGCGGCGATGGGAGCCGTCCACCGTCAGTACCGATCCGGCCGGAGGAGCGCGTCCGTGCCGCCGTCGACGAAGAGGACGCTCCCGCAGCAGAAGGCGGCGTCGGGACCGAGGAGGAAGGCGACGGCGGCGGCGATCTCCTCCGGCGCACCGAAGCGGCCGGCCGGGACGGGGAAGCCGCGGATCGCGGGGCCGTAGACGGGATGCTCGAGGCCCTCGCGGAGGAGCGGCGTGACGACGGGCCCGGGGGCGACCGCGTTCAGGCGGATGCCGGCGCCCGCCCACTCGGCCGTCGGCGCGGTCCGGCGGACCCAGCACGCGAGCGCGAGCTTCGCGCCCGCGTAGGCGGCGTGGCCGCCGCCCGCGAGCGCGAGCCGCCGCGCCTCCGCCTCGTCGCCCGCCAGGCAGGCGGCGGCGAGGGGCCCTTCCGCACCGGGCAGCGTCGACGAGTTGGAGGACACTGCGACGGCGGCGGGACGGTCGCCGGCCGCGAGCGCGGGACGCAGCCCCGCGAGCAGCGCCTGCGCGCCGAAGTAGTCGATCGACACGATCGCCGCCGCGGGCTCGAACTGGGGCCCCACCCCGGCGCACGCGACGAGGCCCGCGAGCCGGCCGCCCGAGGCAGCGACGACGCCCGCGACCGCGGCGGCGCGTCCTCCGGGCTCGCCGAGATCCGCGATCACCTCCGCCGCGTGGCGGTCGACGCCGATCACCCGCGCCCCGGCCGCCTCGAGGCGGGCCCGAACCGCGGCCCCGATCCCGGAGGCCGACCCGCTGACCGCGATGATGCGCACGGGCCCCCTCCTCTACTTGCGCGCGGACGTGCGGGCAACCGATAGTCGCGCGCGTGACCCGCTACCCGCACCTCTTCGCGCCGCTGCGGATCGGCCCCGTCGAGTCCGCGAACCGGATCGTCTGCGGCGCGCACTTCACCATGTTCACCGAGCCGAGCGCGACGTGGGGCGAGCCCGGCTTCTTCGGGGAGCGCTACGGCCGCTACCTCGGCGAGCGCGCACGCGGCGGAGCGGGCATCGTGATCGCCGGCCAGGCGCAGGTGCACCCGACCACGGCCTACCAGATGGCGAACAACGCGATCGCGTGGGACGAGGCCGCGATTCCGCACTTCGCGCGCGTGACGGCGCCGATCCGTGCGCACGGCGCCCTCGCCTTCCTGCAGCTCGCGCACAACGGCGGCGTGAACGGCGGCCGGTGGTCGAAGCTGCCCGTTTGGGCCCCGTCCGTCGTCGCCAACCACGCCGAGCCGCCGAAGGCGCTCGAGCGAGACGAGATCCGTGAGCTGGTCGACCACTTCGCCCGCTCGGCGCGGAACGCGGCGGCCGGCGGCTTCCAGGGGATCGAGGTGCACGGCGCCCACGGCTACCTGATCCACGAGTTCCTCTCGCCGCGCTCGAACCGGCGCACGGACGAGTACGGCGGGAGCCTCGAGAACCGCCTCCGCTTCTGCGTCGAGGTGCTCCGGGCCGTGCGCGACGCGGTCGGCCCCGGCGTCGCGGTCGGCCTCCGTCTCGTGGGCGACGAGCAGCAGCGGGACGGGAGCGGGCTCGGCGCGGACGACGCGGCGGAGATCGCGGCTCGTCTCGAGACACTCGGGCTCGTCGACTTCCTCGACGTGAGCGTCGGCGTGTCGGGCCTCGGCATGGTGCGCCCGATGTACGCACCGCGGCTCCTCGGCGTCTACGCCGCCGCGCGCGTCCGGCGCGCGGTCCGACGGACGCCCGTCTTCGCCGTGCATCGGATCGTCGAGCCCGACGAGGCGGAGGGCATCCTCGCACGCGGCGAGGCCGACGCGGTGACCCTCGTCCGCGCGCTCATCGCGGATCCCGAGTGGCCCGCGAAGGCGCGCGCCGGTGCCGCCGACACGATCCGCCGCTGCACGGGGACGAACCAGGGCTGCTACGGGAACCTGCTCCAGGGGCTCCCCGTCGGCTGCGTGACGAACCCGGAGGTGGGCCGCGAGGCGATGCTCGGGCACGGGACACTCGTCCCGGCCGCGCGGCGGAAGCGCGTCGTCGTGGTGGGCGGCGGCCCCGCGGGCCTCGAGGCCGCGTGGGTGGCGGCGGCGCGCGGGCACGACGTCGTGCTCCTCGAGCGCGCGGCTCGGCTCGGCGGCAAGATCCGCCTCGCGGAGCGACTCCCCGGACGCGCCGAGATCGGCGACTTCGCCGACTGGCGGGCCGCCGAGTGCGCGCGACGCGGCGTGGACGTCCGCCTCGGCGTCGACGCGACGGCCGAGACGGTCCTCGCGCTCGCGCCGGAGGCCGTCGTGGTGGCGACCGGCGGGACGGCGAGCACGCAGGCGCCGTCCAAGTGGCACCCGATGCCCGTGCCCGGATCGGAGTGGTCGTTCGTCGTCGACCACGAGCGCGCG
>CAZLYE010000068.1:0-5088 GCA_964562865.1 uncultured Binatia bacterium (SeqCode)
CCGCGCCCAGACGGTCCTCGCCGGCAAGCGCGCGGCGGGGTAGCGGCGGCGGGGGACCCCCGCAGGCGCGCCTGTCCGAGGCGGCACGCCCGTGGCGGCCCTTGTCGAGCGCCGCAGCCGCCGAGGACCGAAGCGCCAGCGGGGGGTCCCCCGCCGCCGCTACCCCGACACGACGCCCGTCACGCCGCCGTCCAGCCACCGTCGACGGGGAGCACGGCGCCGGTCACGAAGCGTGCGGCGGGCGACGCGAGGAAAACGATCGCGTCGGCGACGTCCGCGGCGTCGGCAATGCGGCCGATGAAGCTGTGCTCGCGCGCCGAGCGGGCGCGCCGCTCCGGGTCGGCGAACATCTCCGCGGTCCGCGGCGTCAGGACCGCGCCCGGGCAGACGGCGTTCACGCGGATCCCGAGCGGGCCGTACTCGAGCGCGAGCGAGCGCGTGAGCGCGATGAGCCCGCCCTTGGCGGCGGTGTAGGCGTCGCGGTCCGCGGTCGCGACCAGGCCCGCGACCGACGCGACGTTCACGATCGCGCCGCCGCCCGCCATGGCCGGAATCGTGTGCTTGCAGCAGAGGAAGCTCCCGCGCAGCGTGACCGCGTGGATGCGGTCCCACGCGTCCTCGGAGAGCTCCGTGACGCGCGCGTCGAGCCCGATCGAGTTGACCGACGCGTTGTTCACGAGCACGTCGACGCGGCCGTGGCGGGCGACGACGCCCGCGACGAGCCCCACGACCTCCGCGCCGCGCGACACGTCGACCACGTGCGCAACGCCGCGCGCCCACCGCCGCCAGCGCCGCGACCGTCCCCTCGCCGCCCGCCGCGTCGACGTCCGCGATCACGACGGTCGCGCCAGCCCGTCCGAGCGCCAGCGCCGTGGCGCGCCCGATGCCGGATGCGGCGCCGGTGACGATCGCGACCCGTCCGTCGAGCGAGGGCACCGCCCCCCGGCTACTCCGGCGCGTGCGCGCCGGTCAAATGGGCAGCGGTCCTACGGGAAGACGAGGGCGGTGCGCCGCGCCCGGAGGCTCATCGTGTCCTGCGCGCACTCTTCGCCCACCCGAATCGTGACGCGCACGTTCGCCCCGCTTGTGGCGCGCGCGTCCGTTCGCCCGCGCGTCCGGAACGCCACCGCACCGTCGCGGCGCACCCGGAAGTCGCCCTTCGTGAGGCCGCCGGCGAAGGCTCCGGCATTGTCCTCGAAGCGATAGCGCCGGCGGGCCGGATGGGCCCAGTGGCTCGCTGCGACCGTCGCGTAGAGAAGGGATCCCTGCGCGTCGGAGATCTGGACCGACGTGTCCTTCGCCGCCGGGTCGAAGAGCGGCGGCGCCGCCGGCGCGTAGCGCGCCCGGAGCTCCACGCGGGTGCCCCCTCCGGCGCTCGCCGGGCGGAGCTCGAGGTGGGAGACGGTGAGGGGCATGGTCGCGGCGCAGCAGTCCGGGTCCTCCCAGTCGACCAGGCCGTCGCCGTCGTCGTCGATGCCGTTGCCGCACGTCTCCCGAGGCGGCGGGCAGTCGGCGATCTGGACGTGCCGGCAGATTCCCCCGTCGCAGCGGTCCCCCGTGCACGCGTTGCCGTCGTCGCAGTCCTCCGCGCTGGCGCACGCGACACAGAACGGCTGGACCTCGTGCTGGCAGACGCCCTGCGGTCCGCACAGGTCGCCCGTGCAGGGATCGCCGTCGTCGCAGTCGGCCGCCGTCTGGCAGGCGGGCCGTGCGGCGGACGCTGTCAGGAGGATGGCGAGCGTGACGATGCGGCAGAGTCCACGCGACGGTCCTGATGCGGTCATGTGCGGCCCTTCGTCGTCGAAGAAGTGTCAGGAGCGTCGCACCGACGACGCTCGCGGGCCGCGTGTCCAAGATGTGTGCCGCCAGCGCTCACCGGCAGCGCGAAGCGCATGGAGCGCGGCGGCCGGCGGCGCGCGCGGGGCGGAAAAACCGTCGGCAGATCGCGGCGGCGTTGCGAGCGCGCGAGCGCGTGCCCGGGACTTTGCCGTGGCCGATGCGACTGACGCCGCCGACACGCGCCGCGTCGTCCGCTGCGTCACGCACGGCCCGCTCCACGTCGCGTGCGGCGCGGGTCGAGCGCGAGCCGCGCGACGCGACGTGCATCGACGCGGCATTCGCATGCGTGCACGCGCGACCGCGCGCGTGACAGGCGTCCGGGTGGCCGTGCGGGCTGTGTCGCGCGAGTGCCAGTGTGTCATCGCGTCCGACGCCGCCTCCCGCGCGGTCACGATGCGACGTGGCGCGCGGGCTGCCATGCGGTCCGCCTGCCGGCACCGCGCGATCGAGGACATGCGCCGGGTCCCGGGCGTGGCATCGGGCTTGCTGCTCACCCCCTCACAGACGCGAGTGTGCCGGCGTGGTTTCCGTGGCGTTCGGGAGGCGTCTCCTCCGGGGCGAGCACGCGAGCGTCATGGATATGGCTCGAGAGGAACCGGGAAAGGAGAACCGACCATGCTGACGGTGCTGAAGAGGTTGGTGAAGGACGAGTCGGGGCAGGATCTCGCCGAATACGGAATCGCGCTCGCAGTGATCGCCGGGATCGTGGCCCTGATCGCCGTGGCAGTCGGCCAGGACGTGCAGACGCTCTGGCAGCGCGGGCAGACCGCAGTGTCCCAGGCGGTCAGCAACCCCTAGGTACGACGGGCGACCCTCCGCCCGGGCTCTGGCCGCCTTCCTGGCGGGGGTTGCACCACCAGGCCACATGCCCGCTCCGATCATCGCCACCCTCGTCCCGTTTCTCGCGCTGTGCGCCGCGACGGATGTCCGCGTGCGACGCATCCCGAATTTCGTCTCCGCGCCGGCGATGGTCGCCGGCGTCGTGCTGAACGGACTCTACTTCGGAGTCGATGGCGTCCGGACGAGCCTCGTGGGGCTCGTCGCCGCGACCGCCGTCCTCCTCGCGCCGTTTGCGCTCGGCGGGATCGGCGGCGGGGACGTGAAGATGATGGGCGCCGTCGGCGCCCTCCTCGGTCCGCACCTCGCGCTCTGGGGCATGGCGCTCGGCATGGTGCTCGGCGGCGTGCTCATGGTCTGCCACCTGGCGCGGCACGGCCGGCTCGTGGAGACGCTCGTCGACACGGGCACGATGCTCGCCGCCGCCGTGGCGACGGGCTCGCTCGTGCCGCTCCGGGTCGCCGCCTCGCCGGGAAGGGTCGCGCTCCCCTACAGCGTCCCGCTCGGCCTCGGGACGCTCACCGTCGTCGCGCTCCGGGCGACCGGGCGCCTCGCGCCATGAAGCGCCCCACGCATGACGGCGGGCACCCGCGCGAGCGCGGGCAGGCGCTCGCGGAGACGGGCATCGTCCTCACGCTCCTCGTGTTCATGACGCTCGGCACGATCGAGTTCGGGCGCGCCTGGATGATCGCGAACGTGGTGACCACCGCCGCCCGCGACGGCGCGCGCGCCGCGGCGACGCTCCCGCGCTTCGACCGCCTCCAGAGCGGCCTGCAGGTCGGGCAGATCGATCCGAACGCGCCGGACTGGGTCAACATCTCGCAGCAGATCCAGAACGAGATCGCGAGCGTCTACGCCGATGGCACCCCGCCGCAGGTGGTGCTCGATCCGGACGCCGTTCCGCTGAGCCCGATCAAGATGATCTCGGTGACGGTGGTCGACGACGTCGACTGGCTCTTCCTCGGATCGCTGCTCGGCCAGGACCACTTTCACGTCGCGCGCACGGTGACGTTCCGGGACGAGGGGCGCTGAGGAAGGCTCGGGGGAGGGGACGATGCGCAAGCCGGGAACGATTCTGCTCCTCGCCGTTCTCCTCGGGGCGCTGGTGGCGGCCTGGGTCTACAACCGGCTGCGGCAGCAGGAGCGCGCGATCGAGGCGGCGCGCCGGGCCGCGGCGGGTGAGTCGATCGAGCTCGTGGTCGCGAACGGAGCGATCCCGATCGGCAGCCGCATCGAGCCCGCGCAGGTGCGCATGACGCGCTGGCCGGCCGACGCGGTGCCCGAGGGTGCACTCCGGTCGGTGGACGGCGTGGTCGGCAGCGTCGCCCGGACGACGATCGAGAAGAACCAACCGCTCCTCCGCACCCAGCTCGTCGCGGAGGGCGCGGGCCTCCTCCCTCTCCTCATCGAGGAGGGGATGCGCGCCATGTCGGTCAAGGTGGACGGCGTCACGGGCGTGAGCGGGTTCATCACGCCGAACAGCCGGGTCGACGTGCTCGTCTCCGGGAGCGAGAACGGGGACGAGCGCGAGCAGCGCAGCAAGGTGATCCTGCAGAACGTGCGCGTGCTCGCGACCGGGAAGAGCATCGAGCAGAAGGACGAGAAGCCGGTCGAGGTCCCGACCGTCACGCTGCTCGTCTCGCCCGAGGACGCGGAGAAGCTGACGCTCGCCACGCGCCAGGAGCCCGTGAGCCTCGCGCTCCGGAACTATCGCGACGACGAGCTCGTCCGGACGGCCGGCGTGTCGACGAGCCAGCTCTTCGGCGACGGCCGACTGCCCGCCGTCTCGCTGAAGTCGTCGCCTCGTCGCGCCGACGCGCCGGGGTACTCCGTCGAGGTGCTGCTCGGCGACAAGTCGACGCGGCAGGCGGTGTTCTAGGCCGACGCGACCGGGCGCGGGAGGAGGTTGGGATGGTGGGTCGGGGCGCGAGACGGAGGACGATGGCGGCGGTGGCCGCCGCCGCACTGGCGACCGCGTGCAGCGGGCAGCGGCCGGGCGCGCCGCGCAAGGACTACGGCGACATGGCCGCCGAGCTGAACCACGGCGCGGGCCAGGCCGTCGAGCAGGGTTTCGCGAAGCAGATCCATCCGGCCGACCCGCCCCCGGCGCCCGCGCCCCGGGAGACCCACCGCCTCGCGTCGGGCGAGCCGATCTGGATCCAGAGCGGCAAGAGCCTGGTCGTCGAGCTCCAGCGTCCCGTGCGGCGCGTGTCGATCGGCAACCCCGACCTCGCCGGCGTCGTCGTCCTCGGCCCGCGGACGGTCATGCTGAACGGGAAGAAGCTCCCCGAGCCGGGGATGCGGAACGGCACTCCGGGCGGCGGCGCGCCCGGTCAGCCCACGATCGTGACCGGCCGGACGCTCACGGCCGAGCCGCGGTTCGAGGAGACCACCTTCACGGTCTGGGACGGT
>CAZLYE010000069.1:0-4517 GCA_964562865.1 uncultured Binatia bacterium (SeqCode)
CTGTTGTCCAGCCACCCTGCCCGTCTGCGGTTCGCGGCCAAACGTCTGCGACGCCGCCAGCCCTCCGGTCCGAACGCGGTCCGTGAGCCAGCAGGTCGTGACCCCGTCGGGCGGCGTCTCAAACGTGACCATCGAGGTGAGAGACGGTCCGAGCGTCCTGGTCACCTTCGACACGTTGGCGGGCAGTGCCTACATCTGCGTGTCGAACATGCGCATCGTCCAAGGAAGCCAGCAGCTCACGCTGGTACTCTTCCCGAGCGGGCCCAACGAAGCGGCGGTCGATCTGAGCCTCTGCGACACGCTCGGCAGCGGGGTCGCGAAGACGGTGACGATCACGCGCTTTCCGTGGTGGTTCGACGCGAATCAGGACTTCGCGCTCGCCTGGAGCTCGGGCGTGACGATCGACGTGCCGTAGGTCGCCCCAGCGCCGGAAGAATTCCGCCTCCGCTCCACGCCTGCGCGAGGCCGCCGTCCCGCTACTCGCAGTCCGACCGCTTCCGCGGCAGGACGAACCCGAGCTGGCGGAGCTTCGCCCAGAGCGACTCGCGCGTCATGCCGAGGCTCCGGGCGGTCGCCGTCCGGTGGTACCCGTGATCGCGGAGCCGTGCGCGGATGGTCGCGAGCTCGACCTCGCGCACGATCTCCTTCAGCGGACGCGTCCCGTCGCCGGCGGCGCTCGGCGCTCCCTCGACGATCCACGAGGCGAGGAGGTCCGGCGTCACGCGGTCGCCCGGCTCGGCGCAGAGAACGAGCCGGTGGACCTCGTTCTCGAGCTCGCGGACGTTCCCCGGCCACGGATAGCGCTCGAGCAGGCGGAGCGCGCGGACGTCGAAGCCCCGCAGGCGCTTCCCCTCGAGCGCGCTCAGACAGTCGAGCAGATGGACGGCGAGGAGACGGATGTCCTCGCGCCGCTCGCGGAGCGGCGGGAGCCGGATCGGAAAGACCCGCAGGCGATAGTAGAGGTCGCGGCGGAAGCGTCCCTCGCGCACGTCCTCTCCGAGGTCGCGGTTGGTGGCGGCGATCACGCGCACGTCGACTGTCCGCGCCACGCTGCCGCCGACGGGACGGATCTCACCGTCCTGCACGACGCGCAGCAGCTTCGCCTGGATCGCCGGGCTCGCTTCACCGACCTCGTCGAGGAAGAGCGTCCCGCCCTCGGCCTGCTCGAAGAGCCCCCGGTGGTGACGCTCGGCCCCCGTGAAGGCCCCCCGGACGTGGCCGAAGAGCTCGCTCTCGAGGAGCGCCTCGGGAAGCGCCGCGCAGTTCTGCGCCAGGAACGGCGCGCGCGCCCGCGCTCCGTGATAGTGGATCGCGCGCGCGAGGAGCTCCTTCCCCGTCCCCGTCTCGCCCTCGAGGAGGACCGTCACCCGCGCCTGCGCCGCGCGCTCCGCGAGGAAGAGCGCCTGCTCGATCCCCGCGCTCTCCCCGATGATGCCGTCGATCCGATAGCGCTCGCGGAGCTCGCGCCGGAGGCGCCTGACCTCGCGCCGCGACGACCGGAGCGCGCTCCGGTACCGCGCCGCGGCCCGCTCGAGCTCCGCGCGCCCGAGCGCCTCTCGCACGACGATGGGCACGGTCACCAGATACTTCCCGTGCTTCACGAGGTAGTCGCTCGCGCCGAGCTTCATCGCCTCGACCGCGACCTCCTCCGACCCGGCACCCGTGATGACGACGACCGGAACGTCCGGATGCGCCTGCCGCAGCTGGCGGAGACAGCCGAGCCCGTCGGCGTCGGGCAGACGGTAGTCGAGGAGCACGCAGTCGACCGCATTCCCGGCGAGGTGCTGGAGGCCGTCGCGCGCCGAGAAGACGGTCGCCACCTCGAACGACTCGCCCGCGGAGCGGAGCGCCCCGGAGATGAGCCGCGCGGTGTCGGCGTTATCCTCGATCAGCAGGACCGACGCCGGCATGGGCGTGCTCCCTCCAGAAGGCGAGAACTGCGTCGCGCAGCGCCTGGACACGCGACGGCTTCACGCGGAACTGCCGGGCGCCGGCCGCCCGCGCCGCCGCCCGGTCCTCCTCCCAGTCCGCCTGGCTCAGGACGAGGACGGGAATCGCGCGGAGGTCGTCGTCGGCGCCGATCCGGTCGAGGACGGCGGGCGCGTTCATGTCGGGGAGGTGGAAGTCGAGGACGACGAACGCGGGCCGCGGAGCGCCGTCGAACGGATGACGGCGCTCCAGGAAGGCGAGCGCCTCGGCACCGCTCTCGACCGTGTGCACGGTGAACGCGTCCCCGAGGATCGCCCGCGCCACGCGGAGGAAGTCCTCGTTGTCGTCGACCACCAGGACCGTCGCCGCGCTCACGTCAGTCTCCGCGCCCCGCGGGCAGCCGGACCGTGAAGCGGCTCCCGGCGCCCGGCTCGGAGTCGACCGAGACCGTCCCGCGGTGGGCCTCGACGATGCGCTTCACGATCGCGAGCCCGACGCCGGTCCCGCCCACGGCCTCGCCGTCCACCACCTGCTCGGGCGCGGGGACGCGACCGAAGAGGTCGAAGATGCCGCGCTGGTACGCCGGCGAGATGCCGATCCCGTTGTCGCGGACCGAGAAGACCACGTGCCCGTCGTCCAGCACGCCGGACACCTCGACGCGGCCGCGCCCGTTCCCCACGTACTTGAGCGCGTTGCTCAGGAGGTTGGCCACGACGTGCGCGAGCTTCCGCGGCTCTCCCCACACGCGCGGGAGCCTCGCCACCTCGACCCGGACGCCCTTGGCGGCGATCTGCGGGCCGAGCGTCTGGAGCGTGCGGTCGACGAGGGTGTCGAGCTCGACCCACGTGGCCGCCTCGGGGAGAGACGTGATCTTGAAGAGCTCGAGCAGGTCCCGGATCATGTCCTCGGTCCCGCCCGCGAGACGCACGATCCGCTCGAGGTCCTCACGGCTCTCGGGGCGCAGCTGGGCCCCTTCGCGCTGGAGCAGGAGGTCGGCGGTGAGCAGGATGGCGCTGAGCGGGCTCTTCAGGTCGTGCGTCACGGTGTAGACGAAGTCCTTGAGCTCGTCCTGCTTCTCCTCGAGCGCGCGCGCCTTCGCGCCGATCTCGCGGTTCATCGCGGTGAGCGCGGCGGTGCGCTCCGTGACCTTCTCCTGCAGGTGACGCGTCAGGTTCCGGAGCTGGTAGCCGTAGCGGTTCGTGTAGAGCGCGAGGAAGTTGAAGACGAGGAACGCCATCAGCACGAAGCCCACCTGCTGATCGGCCTTGATCCCGACCTCGCTCAGGTCCTTGCTCTGCACCCAGGCGAGCGCGGCGTAGCTCACCGCGGACACGTTCGCGATCGCGAAGACGGAGCTGTCGAACATCTCCGCGAGGATCACCGGGAAAGCATAGGTGATCAACAGGGCGCCCATCATGAGCCCGCCGAGCCGCCCGAGGACGACCGTGCAGAGGACCACCTGGAGGACCTGGTGGACGTACACGAACCAGCGCCGCGGCGCCCAGAGGCGCGCCGTCGCGGCGAGAACCAGGTTGAAGGCGATCAGACCGCAGAAGATGGGCGCGACGACGCGGAGGTCGAAGAGGAAGACGTTGCGGGTCGCGGCGACGAACGCGAAGTAGGTGGCGATTCCCGCGGCCGCGATGAGCGCGGCCGTGCGCGCTCGGGTCACCTGATAGGCCGCCGTGTCCGGAAAGAGAGGAGCGGACCTCGGCTCGTCCCGCGCCATCGCTCGGAGCCGACGATACGGACGGGACGGGCCGGCCGTCAACTCGACGTGAGGAGAACCTAACAATCGCCGCGGGGCACCGGATCCGGGGAGAAGGGCCCACGCGCGCTCACCGCCGGGTCGCGGTGAGCCCACGCGTCGCGCGCGTCGTGTCCGCGCGTGAGACGTGCCTCACGAAAGGGCGCGCGCGTCCCTCGCGCGCGCCGCGTCTGGTTCACGCCAACTGCGCGACCTGGCACGCCTTCCGTGCTCGCGCGTCGCCCGCGCCGCCCGGGGCATGTGTGTTGCTCTCGCGACGGTCGTGTCGTGGCGAGGGCGACGGGCCGTCGAGGAACTGGGGCTCCCCCCGCCGGCCGTGCGGCCGCCGCGGCCCCGCGGCCGGCCGCCCATCCACCTCTCCGCCAGCCTGAACCTTCTCCTGCCGTCGCAGCTCTCCCGGCCCGTCGAGCGCCACCGGACGGGAGAGCGACGGCTCATGCTCGCCGTCCTCGAGGACGCGATCGGCATCTTCCTCCGCCACGGACCCCGGGCCGATGCGCGCGGCCACCGCCTCTTCGTCGAGACGGCCGAGTGGATCGCCTCAGACGACGACGCGTCCCCGTTCTCCTTCCGGAGCGTGTGCGAGGTGCTCGGCTTCGAGCCGACCTGTCTCCGTCGCGGGCTCGCGCGGTGTCGCGCGACGGCACGCGCGCGGCAGCGATGAAGCCGCCCGGGCTGCCGTTCCTGTTCGCGCTCGCCCTGACGCTCGCCGG
This sequence comes from uncultured Binatia bacterium (SeqCode), assembly GCA_964562865.1. GTDB lineage: Bacteria > Desulfobacterota > Binatia > DP-6 > DP-6 > CAZLYE01. Next base: position 4,411 of record CAZLYE010000069.1, read on the forward strand.
GCCGCCTCTCGTGTGCGGCGTTCCGCTGCTCGTCCTCCTCTACGCGGGAGGTGAGCCGTCCATGGTGACGGCACGCGTCGTCGCCCCGCCACCCGCTGGACCGCGCG
>CAZLYE010000070.1:0-2809 GCA_964562865.1 uncultured Binatia bacterium (SeqCode)
TTCTACCTGGGCTTCAACGTGACCGCCGATGCGCTCGACGCGCACCACTACGATCTGCTCGCGTCCGAGGCGCGGCTCGCGAGCTTCGTCGCCATCGCGAAGGGCGACGTCCCCGTCGAACACTGGGTTCATCTCGGCCGCCCGATGGGCCACGCGGCGGGCCGGCTGGTGCTCCTCTCGTGGAGCGCGACCATGTTCGAGTACCTGATGCCCCCGCTGCTTCTCCGCGAGGGGCGGCGGACGCTCCTCGGGACGAGCTGTGCCACGGCGGTCCGGGCGCAGATCGACCACGCCGCCCGGCGCGGCGTGCCCTGGGGAATCTCGGAGTCGGGCTACTACGCGTTCGACGCCCAGCGGAACTACCAGTACCGGGCGTTCGGCCTGCCCGCCCTCGGGTTCAAGCGCGCGCTCGATGACGAGCTCGTCGTCGCGCCGTATGCCTCGCTTCTCGCCCTCCCGTTCGCGCCGCGGGACGTGGTCCGCAACCTCGCGCACCTCGAGGAGGTGGGTGGGCTCGGGGCATACGGACTCTACGAGGCGGTCGATTTCACGGCGTCGCGCGCGCCGTCGGCGCGGCAGGGAGTGGTCGTGCGGTCGTACATGGCGCACCACGAGGGCATGATCCTCGCCGCGCTCGACAACGCGCTCTGCGACGAGGGGATCGTCCGGCGGTTCCACGCCGATCCGCTCGCCCGGGTGGCCGAGATGTTGCTCTTCGAGCGCGTGCCCGTGGGCGTGTCGATCGAGCGTTCCCATCCTACCGCCGAGCCCGCCGTGGCGCGGGCACCGCAGCGGCAGCCGCTCGAGGCGTGGACACCCTCGCGCGCCGGGGTGGTGCCGCAGGTTCACCTGCTGTCGAACGGCCGTCTCACCGCCGTCGTCACCGAGGGTGGCGGCGGCTTCTGTCGGTGGCAGGACCTCGCCCTCACCCGCTGGGAGCCGGACCCGACGGTCGATCGGCTCGGGGTCCGCATTTACGTCGAGGAGCCGGCGCGGAACCGTCTGTGGTCGACGGTCGACGACGGCAGCGCCGGGCCGCACCGCCACGTGGTCTTCCATCCGCACTGCGCGGAGTTCCGCTTCCACGACGGCGATGTCGTTGTGCGCCAGCGAGTGGTCGTCGCGCCGGACGCGGACGCGGAGCTTCGGGAGATCCTCGTCACCAACGAGGGGCGCGGGCGACGGCGGCTCGTCCTCACGAGCTACGGCGAGGTGGTCCTGGGCGACGTCGCGGCCGACCGGCGACATCCGGCGTTCAGCAAGCTCTTCGTCGAGAGCGAGGTGCTGGACGGGGGGCTGACGTTGGTCTTCCGGCGCCGGCAGCGCACGGCGGCGGACAGATCGCCGTGCCTGGTCCACCGGCTCGTTCTGCCGCGCGACGGGGCGAGGCCGGCGGGCTGCGAGACGGACCGGGAACGCTTCCTCGGTCGCGGCCATGCCGCCGGTCGTCCCGCGTGGCTCGCCACCGAGCGCCGCCCCGCGGAGCGGCGGGAGCGCCACGCGCCGCTCGACCCGGTCTTCGCGCTGTCGGCCGCAGTGGACCTGGCACCCGGACGCACCGTGCGATGCGCCTGGGTCACCGCCGTCGCGGATTCCCGGGAGCGAGCGCTCGCAGCCGCTCGGCGCTACGCCTCACCAACCGCGGTCGGGTGGGCGTTCGAGGCGGCGGCGTCGGTCGTCGAGCGCGATCTCCTGGCGCTCGGATTCGACTCGCCGCGCCTCGAGGCGGCCATGCGCCTGCTCGCCCACGTGCTCCAGCCGCACGCCTCGTTGCGGGCACCTGCCGGCGTCCTCTCCGGGAACCGGCTCGGGCAGTCGGCCCTCTGGCGCCACGGGGTCTCCGGCGATCACCCCATCGTGCTCGTCCGGCTGCACGACGTGCATGAGTTCGGGCTCGTGGAGGAGGTGGTCCGCGCACACGAGCTCTGGCGCCGGGCCGGCCTTCGCATCGATCTCATCGTACTGGGCGAATGGCCGGCGAGCTATCGCACGGACGTCGAGGAGCGATTCTCCCGCGCACTTGCTGACGCGGGCTTTCGCGGCGTCGTCGGCGCACCAGCCGGGCTCTTCGTGCTCCACGCCGACCAGCTGAGCGAGGCGGAGCGGGCGCTCTTGTTCGCCGCGGCCCGGGTCGTGCTCCGCTCCGATGCCGGCAGCGTCGGGGCGCAGCTCGACGCGGTCCGGCCACTCCCGGTCCCCCTGCCGCCGTTGATGCCGAGCCTCCCTGGGGTACCGGCGTCGCTGCCGCTCGCCCGACCGGACTGGCTCCTGTTCGACAACGGGATTGGAGGCTTCGGCCCCGGAGGCAACGCGTACGTCATCCATCTCGATCCCGGGCAGACGACGCCCGCACCCTGGGTGAACGTGATCGCGAACCCGCGCTTGGGGTTCGTCGTCTCCGAGTCGGGTGGGGGCTATACGTGGGCCGAGAACAGCTACGAGAACCGGCTGACGCCGTGGCGGAACGACCCGATCGCCGACGAGCCCGGCGAGACGATCTACCTGCGCGACGAGGAGACCGCAGCGGTGTGGTCTGCCACCCCACTGCCAGCTCCCGGTCCTGCCCCCTACCAGGTGGTCCACGCTGCGGGCCGCACGAGCTTCACGCATACGAGCCACGGGCTCCACCAGCATCTGCAGGCGTTCGTCCCTCTGGCCGACCCGGTGAAGATCCTGCACCTCCGCGTGACCAACGGCCTCGACCGTCCGCGCCGGCTCACGGTGACCTATTACGCCGAGTGGGTCCTCGGAACGCTCCGCGACGCCAACCAGGCCTTCGTCGTCCCCGAGTTCGACGCAGCGGCGGAGG
>CAZLYE010000071.1:0-5675 GCA_964562865.1 uncultured Binatia bacterium (SeqCode)
CAACCGGCGCTACTTCGAGCGTGGCGGCATGGGCAACCTGCAGACCAAGCGCGGCTGCCACTACAAGTGCACGTACTGTGCCTACCCGGTGATCGAGGGCCGCGGCATGCGGACGCGCGACCCGGCCGGCATCGCGGCCGAGGTGGCCGACCTCCTCGACCGCCACGGGATCGAGCAGTTCTTCGTCGTCGACAGCGTCTTCAACGCGCCGCGCGGATGGGCCGAGCGGGTGTGCACCGCGCTCCGGCCCCTCGGCCGGCGCATCCGCTGGTCGTGTTTCGTCACGCCGGGCAACTTCAGCGCCGAGCTGCTCGACCTCATGATCGAGGCCGGGTGCCAGTCGATCGACTTCGGCACCGACGCCGGCGCGGCGGCAACGCTCCGCGCGTTCCGGAAGAGCTTCAACGTCGACGACGTCCGCGCCGCGTCCGCGCTCTGCCGCGCGCGCGGCTTCCCCTTCTGCCACAGCCTCGTCTTCGGCGGCGAGGGCGAGACGTGGGACACCGTCGCGGAGACGATCGCCCTCATGGACGAGTGCCGGCCGACGGCGGTGACGGCGATGTGCGGCGTGCGCGTCTATCCGGAGACCCCGCTCGCCCAGACGCTGATCGCGCGGGGCGACGTCCCCGACGTCGAGGCGCTCTACGCGCCGTGGTTCCACGTCGCGCCCGCCGTGCGCGAGGGGCTGGCCGAGGCCGTCGAGGCCGCCGCCCGCGTGCGCGGCAACTGGCTCCTCCCCGGCGCGCGCACCGACGGCGGCGAGGAGCTCTACGCGGCGCTCCGGGGTCGCGGCGTGAAGGGCGACCTCTGGCGCTACGTCTCCCGGCTCGGCCTGGGGCGCGCCCTCGCCTCGGGGCGCCCGGCCTAGCCCGGGACACGCGCCGGCAAGACAGAAAACCTTGACGCGCGTTGGCATTGACGCGTAGCGTGTCCCCGTTCCGGACCAGGCGGGGAGGTCCCATGAACATCACACGCATCGGGGACGGCGACCGTCTCGGGCATCACCGTCACGCAGAGCACGGTGGTCCACTATGCGGCCACGCGGACCGATCGTGGACGATTCCTCCCCGAGACGGCATCGCCTGCGGCCCGTGAGGAGGCCCCGGCGAACCTGAGGGTCGACGGACACCCTCTCGCCGCGGCGCTGCCCGTGACGAGCCCTTGACCCGGGCGGGCTTTGCCGTCTGGTCCCCGAGGCTGGCTCGACCCGATCCTCGCCGAGGCGGGCGTCGGAGAGTCCTTCAGCTGGGGGGCCGCACCCCCATCCGCTCGAGCACCCTTCGCATCGCCCGCAGGGTGGTCTCGCCGTCCACGAGCGGCGCATCATGGCCGGTACGCTGCTCGGCCCCGACGGGCAGGACCTCCCCCATCCGATCGAGCAGCTCGGCGCGCGCCCGCCCGAAGAACCTTCGCAGTCGGTTCTCCCGGATGTCGGGCTGCGCCCCGGGCCGCTCCGTGAACACGACGACGCTGTGGTGCACGAACGACGACGCACGACTGCCCGACCCGAAGATGATCTGCTGAAAGTCGCTCTCGGGCGCCAGGTCCTGCACGACGGGCGGAAAGAAGACGCGCTGAATCAGGCGCTTCACGGCGTGGAGCCAGCGCAGCCCGGGAACCTCTCCGAGCACTGCGAGCGCTCGATCGGCATCCGCCCATCGACTGCCGCCGACCAGGGGGTTCAGATACACGACCCCGATGTGCCGCAACTGCCCCCTCGGGTCGGTTGCGCCCATGTATGCGGGGAGGAACGCGCCGAGGCTGTTGGCGACGACCACGACCCATCCGGACAGCGAGAGCACCTCCTCTCGCATCCGCTCGCCGGCGAGCGCGAGCCGGGACTCGTCCTCGTACAGGAACGCCCCGAGGTTCGCGACGTCCCTGATCGCGTTCGCCACCGTCGCGAACTGACCCGGATGCCCGCCCGCGCCGTGAACGAAGATCACCGTCACGCGGTCGGCCATCCACGGTTGCGCGAGAACGACGCCGGACCGGGCCCCATCGCGCCGAAGAAACGCCCGATACCGACGGTGATCCAGCTCCATCCACCGCACGACGGGGGGAAGGTCGTGGACCTGTCTCTCGGCCCGTCCTCTCCGAGTCACCGTCGGCGCCGGAGACGACGCCGCCCTGGTGCTCACGGGTGCCGGATCGCCGTAGGCATTCCCCCCCACCGTGGAGCCCTCCTCACCTCCCAGAGCGGCTCAGGGGGGATCCTCGCGGAGCAGCCGGCGCCGCGCGCTGCGTATCTGCCGGCGTGCGATGCCCCAGAGCGTCTGCCGGTCGAATCGCGGCCACTCGAGGATGGCCTCCATGACCGTCACGGTCTTCCGCGACTGCCTGCGCCAGTCGCTCACCAGGCTCGGCTTGTACACCTTCGGTGAGCGCAGCAGCGCGCTCCGGTCGAGCACGTCACCGTGGCCCACGTACTCGACGGTGACCGGCACGTGCAGGCGTCGCCGGAGCGTCTCGGCGGCTTCCTCCGGGGTCACGGCGCAGGCGGGCGGCGCCTCGAGCAGGACGTGCAGACCGTGCGGGCGCACGATGATGAAGAAGATGCGCGCGCCGAGGTGCTCGGCGACGTCGTGGGCGGCGTCGAGCACGTCGTAGGACGTCGCGGCGGCGTCCCCGAACGCGACGACGTCGTCCAGCCGGCCGAGCACGGTCGCCGTCGGCCGCGGGTCCCCGCATGCACACGGCTCCGGGTCCACCCGGATCAGGTCCTCGGTCCAGTAGCGGACCAGCGGCATCACCTCGTGCACCAGGCTCGTCACCGTGAGCACCCCGGCGCTGCCCGGGGCGAGGGCCTCTCGCGTGCGCGGATCGAGTACCTCGACCTCCACGAGGTCCGTGCAGAGGTGGAGCCGACCCTGCACGCAGCTGATCCCGAGGCCCATCGCCTCGTTCGAGCCGTAGATCTCGACCACGCGCGCGTCCCAGTCCTGCTCGATCACCCGCCTGAGCGCCGCCGGGAGGACCGCCCCGCCGCAGACGATGACCCTGAGCGACGCCGCCTCGCGGCGCAGATCCAACCCCTGCTCGCGGGCGAGCTCGCGCAGCAGGAGTGCCTCGAAGGGCAGGCACGCGAGCGCCGTCACGTGCAGCCGCGAGATGAATCCGAGCGCGCGCGTGAAGGGGACGTCCCAGCTCAGGTTCCCGGCGGCGATGTGGCAGGCCCCGACCGACTGCAGCGCCTGCTCGAAGATGAACGAGGCCGGCGCGAAGAGCGGGAACCGATTCAGCAGCACCGTGGGCTCCGCGAGCTCGGGCACCATGCGGCAGAGCATGTCCGCCAGGATCCGTACCTCGGTGAGGCTGCACCACGTGGAGATCGGTTGCCCGGTCGAGCCGCTCGATTCGTGATAGTGCCACGCGCGCTCCGGAGGCACCGCCAGCATCCCGAACGGGCTGGCGTCCTGGATGTGCCGTCGGAACGTGAGGGGCAAACCGACGAGATCGGCACGACCGGAGCAGACGTGATCGGCGAGGTGCTGCGCGTAGAACGGGCTCCGCCGGGCACGGGCGACGGACACACGCACGAGCTCGTCCCGACGCACCTCGCCGGCAACGCCACCGCTCGCCGTCAGCGCCTGCTGCGGTTCCCCCACGTTGGCCTGGGACGCGACGACCGACCGTCCCGTGGCGTGCGCATCTATCTCACCTTCCCGACTTCTTGCAACGCGAACGGCCGCGGGACTTGGCGCCTATGCCCAGCGGAGCGCCTCGGTGGGCGTCAGGCGCGCGGCCCGCCGGGCCGGCCACAGTCCGGCGAACGCGGCGAGCAGCGGCGGCAGGACCACGGCCGCCACCGCGAGTCGCAGCGTCAGGAGAAAGACCGGGGCGCCGAGCCGTGCGGTCAGGGCGTTCAGGCCGGCGACGGCGCTCGCGCCCGACGCCAGCCCGACGAGGCTGCCGATCGTCCCGAGGGCGGCTGCCTCGGTGACCAGCTGGCGGACCACCTGCCGCCGCGTCGCGCCGACGACGCGTCGGAGCCCGATCTCGCGTCGCAGCTCGACGACGGCGGTGAACATCGTGTTCGCGACGGCCAGCGACGCGACGACGAGCGCCGTGAGGCCCGCGCCCACGATCACGCTCGTGAGGAAGGTGAGCGCCCGGTCGAGCTGGCCTGCCGCATCCCGCGGGGACACGACGGAGGCGTGCGCGACCGCAGCGCGGATCCGGTCCGCCACCACCTCCGGGTCCTCGCCGTCCGCCCAGAACACGGCCGCCGCCGTGGCGATCGGCAGTACGCTCGCGCCCGGGACGAGCACGAGCCGGCGCAGCAGCGGCTCGCTCTCGAGCAGCAGATTCTGCGCCGTCGGGTACGGCATGAAGATGAAGCTGTCCGGGCCGGTGAGCGTCGTCTCGAGCACGCCGGCCACCCGGAACGGCTTCCCGCGCACGACGAGCTCCTGCCCCGTGCCGACGCCGAAGTGCCGCGCCACCTCGCTCCCGATCACGACCTCGCTGCCCCCGGGCTCGGGGACGATCCGCCCGGAAGCCACGCGCGGCGGCGCGCTCCGCCGGTTCAGCAGCAGGGCCTCGACGTCCACCCCGAACACCATCGGCGCGAGCGTGAAGGGAAGCGGCGATGGAGTGTCCGAGGCCGGGAAGACGACGATCGGCGCGACGCGTTCGACGCCGGGGACCTGCCCGAGGGCCGCGACCTGGTCCCCCGAGAGGAGACCGCCACGCCCCATGCCGGTCACCCCACCGGCGCCCGCCCCGCTCACCGTGATCTGGCCCGTGGCGAACTCCCGACCGCCGCCGACGAGGTGTCGGAGCTTCTCGGTGAGCGCGCCGAAGAGGACGAGCGCCGCGACGCCGATCGCGATGCCGCTCGCCGTGAGCCCGCTCCGCAACGGGCGGCGGCGGATCGCGCGAAGCGCCTCGGCGAAGGCGTACATCGGGCCCGCGCTTGTAGTCCGCCGCCCCGGGAGGAGCAACGGCGGACGGCGCGGGAGATCTACGCCGATTTGCCCGCCGGGGCCGCGTGCGGGGGGCGTCCGCCCGGCTGCGCCTGGGCCGCGAACGGCCGGATCCCGCGCGCCAGCAGGTAGAGCATCCCCGGCAGCATCCAGACGAGCTCGCGGAGCCGCACCGCGAGCCCGACGGCCAGGCCGACCTCGGGCGGGTGCCCCAGGATCTGGAAGAGCCACATCTGCGCCCCCTCGAGCGCGCCCACGGCGGCGGGCACCGGCAGCGAGTGCGCCGCGCCGGTCGCGAAGATCGCGGCGACGACCGCGAGCGGACCCGCGGGGAGGCCGAAGGCGCGGAGCAGCAGGTGGTACTCGACCAGCACGACGAGGTTCGCCGCGAGGCCCGCGGCGAACGCGCGTGCGAGACGCGCGCGCTGGTCGAGGAGCCGCGCGACGTCCGCCTCCGCCGCGGCGACGACGTGCAGCTGTCCGCGAAGGAAGCCCAGGCGATCGAGCCCCGTGACCCGCGCGACCGCGGTCACGAGCCCTGCGCCGCGCCGGAGGCGTCGCACGGTGAGCGTCACGCCGACGACGAGCGCCGCCGCGGCGAGTGAGACGGTCACGAGCGCCCCCTGCAGCTCGGGCTCGCCGCGACGGAGGAGCAGCACGGCGTACAGGCATGCGAAGGCGGCGGCGCTTCCCATCTCGAGCGTGCGGTCGACCACCACCGCGGCGATCGCGCGGCCCGCCGGGACG
>CAZLYE010000072.1:0-6712 GCA_964562865.1 uncultured Binatia bacterium (SeqCode)
GCCGCGTGCGAGACCGCGCCGCGGAGCCCGCTCCCGCTCACTCAGATCCACTGGCGACGGTGGAGCCACGTCTTCACGAGCTGCGTCAGCACCAGATACGCGAGGAGGGTCAGCGCGAGGAGCGGCCAGTAGAGGTGCGGCAGCCGGGTCATGCCGAGCGCGGGACCCAGCGGCGAGGACGGGAGCCACATCCCCACGACCATGATCGCCGCCGTCGTCGCCATGAGCGGTCCGCTCGCCCGACTCTGGAGGAACGGGATCTGATTCGTACGGATGACGTGGATCACCAGCGTCTGGGTGAGGAGCGACTCGACGAACCATCCCGTCTGGAAGAGCGAGGCCCGGCTCGGATCCCAGCACCCGAACACGTAGAGCATGATGAAGTAGGTCGTGTAGTCGAACACGGAGCTGCACGGCCCGATGAACAGGATGAAGCGCGTGAGGTCGCTCATCGACCACGGGCGCGGCACGGCGATCTGCTCCGGGTCCACGTCGTCGGTCGGGATCGGCACCTGCGAGAAGTCGTACAGGAGGTTGTTGGTGAGGATCTGGATCGGCGCCATGGGCACGAAGGGCAGGATGGCGCTGGCGCCGAGCACGCTGAACATGTTGCCGAAGTTCGAGCTCGCGCCCATCCGGACGTACTTGAGGATGTTCGAGAAGACCTTGCGGCCTTCCGTGACGCCGTCGGCGACGACGAGGAGGCTCTTCTCGAGGAGAATGATGTCGGCGGCCTCCTTGGCGATGTCCACGGCCGTGTCGACCGAGATTCCGACGTCGGAGACCCGCAGCGCGGGGGAGTCGTTGATGCCGTCGCCGAGGAACCCCACGACGTGCCTCCGCCCCTGCAGGATCTGGATGACCCGCTGCTTGTGCCCGGGCGTCATCCGCGCGAAGAGCGTCGTCGCCTCGGCGGCGGTCCCGAGCTCCACGTCCGACATCTGCTCCACCTGGCTGCCAAGAAGAACGCGGTCCGTCGGGATCCCCACCACCTGGCAGATCTTGCGGCTGACGAGGTCGTTGTCGCCGGTCAGGATCTTGACGGCCACGCCGCGCACCGCGAGTTCCTTCAGCGCCGCCGACGCGGTGTCCTTCGGCGGATCGAGGAATGCGACGTAGCCGGCGAGGATGAGGTCGCTCTCGTCGTCCTTCGTGTAGGTCGGACGCGGCGGGAAGTCCCGGTACGCGAGCGCGAGCACGCGGAAGCCGTCGCGGGCGAGCGCGTCGTGCTCCTCTCGCAGGTCGTCGACCAGCACGTTGTCGATGGGATGGACCTCTTCGTGCAGCTCGAAGCGCGAGCAGCGCTTGAAGATCTCCTCGGGCGCGCCCTTCGAGATCAGCCGGTGCGTCCCTTCCGGCGTCTCGACCACGACGGACATGAGGCGGCGGGAGAAGTCGAAGGGGAGCTCGTCCACCTTCCGCCAGCTCGGGATCGACACCTCCCCGTGGACCTCGTGGTGCTCGAGCACCGCCCGGTCGAGCACGTTCCGGAGCCCCGTCTGGAAGTGGCTGTTCAGGTACGCGAGCACAAGCACGCGATCGTCGTCCGCGCCGGCGACGTCGCAGTGCCTTTCGAGGATCACGCGGTCCTGCGTGAGCGTCCCCGTCTTGTCCGTGCAGAGGACGTCCATCGCGCCGAGGTTCTGGATCGAGTTCAGCCGCTTCACGATCACCTTCTTCCCCGACATCGCGAGGGCGCCACGCGACAGGCACACCGAGACGATCATGGGCAGCATCTCGGGGGTGAGGCCGACGGCCACCGCGACCGCGAAGAAGAACGCCTCCTTCCAGTCGTGCTTCGTGAGACCGTTGATCACGAAGACGAGCGGCGCCATCACCGCGATGAAGGCGATCATCAACCACGTGAAGTGGACGACGCCGCGGTCGAAGCTCGTCTGCACCGGCGGCCCGGCGAGGGTGGTGGCGATGGCACCGAGGTACGTCCGTCGCCCGGTCTCGACGACGACGGCCGTCGCGGTCCCGCTCTCCACCGCCGTGCCGAGGAAGCAGAGGTTCCTCAGCTCGAGCGCGTTCTGGCCGGCCGTCTCGCCGGCGGTCTCGAACTTCTCCACCGGAAGGGATTCCCCCGTGAGACTCGCCTGCGTGACGAAGAGGTCCCGACACGTGAGGATGCGCACGTCGGCCGGAATCATGTCCCCGGCGGCGAGCTGCACCACGTCGCCCGGGACGAGCTGTGCGAGCGGCTCCTCCCGCGGCCGGCCCGCACGCACCACCGTCGCGGTGACGTGGATCATCGCCCGGAGCTTCGCGGCCGCGGCGTCGGCCCGGGCCTCCTGGGCGAAGCGGAGCCCGATGCCGAGCACGATCATCACCACCATCACGACGGCGGCGCGGCTGTCTCCCGTCGCGGCCGAGATGCCGGCGAGAACCGCCAGGAGGATCACCAGTGGATTCGCGCACGCCCGGAGGAACAGCTGGAGGCGTCCGTGGCGCGGGTCGTCCGCCACGACGTTCGGCCCGTCTCGTTCGAGACGGGCCGCGGCCTCGTCGTCGGTGAGCCCCTCCGGCGACGTTCCGAGCCGCTCGAGGGCGGCGGCGCGATCCGTCTTCGCCACCTCCACGAGCAGCGGGGCGACGTGGATCGGCGTGGAGGGCTTCAGGATGCGACGACGCAGGTTCCCGGGGAGCATGCGGCTGCGCCCTCGCGTCCGGAGACGCTCCTACGACAGCGACACGGCGAGGCGTCGCGTCGAGGACGCCGACGCCGGCGCGGCGAGCATCCGGCGACGCGACCGGTTCCCGACCTTCGCGACCGTGTTCAGGGGCCCGTCGTGGTGGTGGTGCTCGACGTCACGGTGGTGGTCGGCCCGCAGCTGCACACGCCCGGCGGACCCGGCTGTCCCGTCTGTCCCGGCGGTCCGGGCAGGCCCTGGACTCCGGGCGGCCCCTGCTGGCCCGGTGTACCACGCTGTCCGGGCGCTCCCTGCAGCCCGGGTCTGCCGGGTGCACCCGGAGGTCCGGGCGGCCCCTGCAGTCCCCGCGCGGTCTGCTCGCCTGCGCGCATCCAGGCGACGGACGACTCCCTCGGCTTGCACTCCGACGCCTCGTTCACGAGTCGCAGCGTGCCTCGTTTCTGGCTGTAGCAGGCCGTGATGATCCCGTCCGATCCGATCAGGATGGGCTTCTTGCGGACCGGCGCACCGGCAAGCGCCCCCCTCGCCACGCACAGCACGGCCGCAACCTCGAGCAAGCAGACGGTCCAACGCATCGACGTACCTCCTGGCCCCTCGGGCGAGGTCGTCAATGCATACCGCGTGAGGGGCCGTCCGAGTCAAGCCATACCCGGAAATCGGCGGTCCGCCATGTCGCTTGCGCCGTCGAACACGTGAGAAGCTCCGCGTGGACGAGGGGGTTGACCCGGGGACACGAGCGACGGACGAACACGATGTGCCTGTCCTCCGGCTGGCAGCCGGGAGCACCCTCGTGATCGCGCTCACTTCGGGCATCCCCGCGGGATGGGCCTTCGCGGAATGCTCGCCCTCCGCGCTCGACGCGGTCCGGACCGAGCTGCGCGGCGCGGCGCCACCGGACTGCGGGCCGAAGGGCCTCCGCCGCGCCTTCACCCGCGCGTGCGACAGAGCGTCTGCGGCGCTGGAGCGAGCCGTCCTGCAGTGTGCCGTCGCGCGGGCGCCGCACGTCACCCGTGCCCACGACATGCTGCTCGGCGTCCTGAGACGCCTCGGAAGGCCGGGCACGGCGAGGCGGCTCCTCCCGTCCTGCACGGATCTCTACATCGCCGCGCTCGAGACGCTCGACGACGACCTCCACGCCGCGGCGAGCGGCGCGGAGACGACGACCACGACCTCGCCTCCCGGCACGCCCACGACCACCACGACCCCGCAATGCGTGACGGTGACGCTCCAGGTGGACAAGGGTGACTGCACGCGCGTCACGAGCGAGCCACCGCGGTTCGTCGACTGCGGCCCCGCCTGCGACATGGGGACGTTCACCGTGCCGGCGTCGGGTCCGCTGCGATTGAAGGGCTCCCCGGCACCCGGCGACGGCGGCGTCACGTTCGACGGTGACTGCGAGGACGACGGCACCGTGGACCTCGCAGATGCGTCGCCCCCGGACTGCTCGCTCGAGTGCGACTGCTCCTCGGGGCCGTAGCCTCGCCCGTCGCCCGGCGGCAACGCGCCCGCAACATACCATACTTGACGGTCACGGACCGCTGTGGACTGGGTACGCGCCGCAGCGTGACCATCGACGATCGAACCACGCCGCGCGCTCGGTCGCACGGAACGCGCGCATCGCGCTCGTAGCAGCGACTTCCCCGCGGACGGGGACTTCGCCACGGCCCGATCATGGACGAGTGGACGCACAGGGATGGTGAGGCGATGACGCGAGGTCTCCGGATCATGACGCTCAACTGCTGGAACGTCTCGGAGCCGTTCGAGGCGCGCATGGCGATCATTCGCCGCGGGCTCGAGGAGGTGTGTCCGGACGTCGTCGGGTTCCAGGAGGTGATCGTCCGCCGGGATGGGTTCGATCAGGGCGGGCTCCTCCTGCCGGACGGCGGCTTCTCGCGCGTCTTCGGCGCCGCGTTCTCGTGGGGCGACGACGGGACCCTGGTGGCACCCAACGGCGACGGGTGTGGCTTCGGCAATCTCATCGCGTCGCGCTGGCCGATCGTTCGGAGCGAGGTTTGCCGTCTGCCGGGCATCGAGGGCGGCGAGCCGCGCACGCTGACCGCGGTCCTGATCGAGTCACCGGCCGGCCGCCTGCCCGTCCTCACCACGCACCTCGACTGGGAGTTCCACCACGGCCACGTGCGCGAGCGCCAGGTGCTCGCGCTCGACGCGTTCGCTCGCGAATGGGCGGGAGAGGGCGATCTCCCGGCGGTCCTCCTCGGCGACTTCAACGCGCACCCCGACTCGAACGAGATCCGCTTCCTCCGTGGGCTCGCGTCGCTCGAGGGCCGGAGCACCTACTTCCAGGACGCCTGGGAGGCGGGGAGCGGCAGCGGCTACACGTGGGACAATCGCAACCGCTTCGCGGCGTACGCCTGGGAGCCCGACCGGCGCATCGACTACGTGCTCGTCGGGCCGCCGGATCGTGACGGCCGCGGCCGCGTCGAATCCGCGCGGCTCGCCTTCGAGGCGCCCGTGGGCGACGTCTTCGCGAGCGACCACTTCGGCGTGATCGCGGACCTGCGCGTCTGACCGGCGACGCACCGCGGGCCCGCGAGCGCGCCACGATCGGCGCCGTCCTGCTCGTCCTCGGCGCGGCCCGCATCGCCTACGTGGCACGCTGGCGGTTCGACTCCGACGAGCCCCAGCATCTCCACGTCGTCTGGGGCTGGACGCACGGTCTCGTCCAGTACCGTGACGTCTTCGACAACCACATGCCGCTCTTCCATCTGGCGAGCGTCCCGCTCCTCCTCGCGGTCGGCGAGCGTCCAGGTGCGCTCGTGGCGATGCGCGCCGCGCTGCTCCCGGTGTACGCGCTCTCCGTCGTCGCGGTCTGGCGGATCGCCCGCGCCATTGCGGCGCCGGCGGCAGCACGCTGGACCGCGGTCCTCGCTGCGGGCGCACCGGGATTCTTCCTCGGCTCCCTCGAGTATCGCCCCGACGTCCCCTGGACGCTCGCCTGGCTGGTCGCCCTCGCGGTCGCCGTCCGGCCCGGACCCGTCCGCACCAGCCGCGCCGTGGGCCTCGGTCTCGTTCTCGGCGCGGCCTTCGCCATCTCCATCAAGACGGCGTTCATGCTGCTCGCGTTCGCCGTCGCGGCGCCGGTCGCGCTCCTGCCCGGCCCGCGTCCGATGCCGGGACCACCCAGTCGGATGGTCCGGCTCGTCGTGGCGGGCGCGGCCGGCTTCGTGGTCGTGCCCGGCGTGCTCGCCGGCGTCTTCGCCGCCGAGCGCGCCCTGCCCGCCCTCCTCGAAGGCACGGTCCTCTACAATGCCCTCCCCGGCCTCGGCCTCTGGGGCCGGGACCCGCTGCGCACGATCGCGTTCGTCCCGGCGGTCGTGCTGCTCGCGGGCGCGGCGCGACCGCTCGCGCACGCCGCGCCCGACGCGGCGACCGGCGCGCGCCGCGCGTTCGTCTTCCTCGCCGGCGGCGTCTACGCCGCCACCGTGCTCTGCCTCTCGCCGCTGCTCGACTGGGAGACGGCGCTGCCCGTCTTCCCGCTGCTCCCGCTGCTCGCCGTGCCGCCGGTCTTCGCCGTCTGCGCGCGGCTGCACCGTCCGCGCGCGGCCTGGGTGGGCGCGGCGCTCGCGGCGGGCGTCGAGATCGCCGTCGCGCTCGGGCATCGCGATCTCCGCGAGAACCTCGCGCAGGCGGAGCTCGGCGTCGTGTCCGACGTGCTCCGGCTGACGACGCCCGACGAGCCGGTGATGGACCTGAAGGGCGAGGCGGTCTTCCGGCGGCGCCCCTTCTTCTACCCACTCGAGCAGGTGACGCAGGCCCGGATGGCCCTCGGCCTCATCCCGGACGACATTCCGGAGCGGCTCGTGGCGACGCGCACGCACGTCGCCCTCGGAGACAGCCGGCAGTTCCCGTCGCGCGCGCGCGAGTTCCTGGCGGCGCGCTACGTCCCCGTGGGTCGCCTCCGCGTCGCCGGCGTCGTCCTCGATCCGGCGACGACCGCGGGCGAGATCCACTTCGACCTCCCGATCCCGGGAGAATACACGCTCGTCGGCGAGGGAGCGCCGCCCGGGGGCCTTCTCGACGGCGTGCGGGGCATGGTC
>CAZLYE010000073.1:0-2871 GCA_964562865.1 uncultured Binatia bacterium (SeqCode)
TGGGCGGGACGATGCTCGCGCAGGTCTACAACAACGTGATCTCGCGGATCGGGTTCGCGGGGGTCTGCGTGGCGACTGACGACCCGACCTACGACCCGACGCCGACGGCCGACCTGTCCATCTGGAACAACACGATCTACGGGGCGCGGGACGTTGCGGGCGCGGCGCCGTCGACCGGGATCATCCTTCCCGAGGCGACGCAGAACGTCGCCGTGCTGGACAACGCCTTCGACGGCCTCACGAGCGACGCCATGGTCGTCAGCACGGCCGCGGCGCAGGGGCTGACGATGGACGGCGACGTGATCGGGACGGTCGCGGGCTGTCAGGTACGGTTCGGCACCGGGACCTGCGATTCGCTCGACGCACACGAGGCGCACGGCCGGACGGGCCCGCTCGCGTTCGTTGCCCCGGCGGCCGACCCCCCCGACCTCCACCTGACCGCGCGGAGCGTCGCGATCAATGCGGGTGTGCCGGACGCGGTCCTGACCGACATCGACGGCGACGCGCGCCCGCAGGGCGCCGGGTGGGATGCCGGGGCCGACGAGTTCGTGCCGACCGCCACCACGACCAGCACAACGACTGTCTCCTCCACCTCGATCGCGAGCACCTCGACGACGACCTCGCCGACCTCCACGACCTCGACGACGTCTCCCCCCGCGACGCTCACGGGGCAGTCCCTCGTGCTGAAGGACGAGGCGAGGAAGCCGAGGGCGCGCCGCTTCCGGCTCGTGTCGACCGACCGGGAGCGGTTGACGCTCGGCGAGGTCGCCGAGATTCCGTCCCTGATCGCCCAGGGCGGGAGCC
Organism: uncultured Binatia bacterium (SeqCode); assembly: GCA_964562865.1. GTDB lineage: Bacteria > Desulfobacterota > Binatia > DP-6 > DP-6 > CAZLYE01. The sequence continues at coordinate 805 of CAZLYE010000073.1, forward strand.
TCCGCGTGGTGGCGATCGGGGGCGACGGATTCTCGAAGACCTACCCCCTGGGCGCGCGGGGCTGGCAGCTGATCGACCGGAGGCACCCCGACCGAGGCGTACGGTACCGGAACGAGAGCGGCGCGATCGAGCTCGTGCGGTTCGAGGTGGGGAAGCGGCTCGTGGTGCAGGGCGAGGGGATCAACCTCGATCAGAGCCTCGAGCGCGAGCCGAGCGTGGTCGAGGTCGAGCTGCGCATCGGCTCACGAGAGTTCTGCCTGGCCTTCGGCGGCGAGCGGATGCAGTTCGCGCCGAGGAAGCGGCTCCGCCGGAAAAAGGCGGGACGACCGGCGGCGTGTCCGGAAGCCTGACGCCCACGGGCCCCGGGCGGCACTACCACGAGGCCCGGCTCAGAGCCCACCGCGCTCGAGGTAGCGCTGGGTGAACAGGTCCGGGTCGAGCTTCTGGTTGAATTGCACGTCCGCGATGTCGATCGCGGTGTGCGAGCCCGCCTCCGGTGTCGCGACCTCGATCCGGTGGGCGACCGGGATCGCGCCGACCACCTGCACGTCGCCCTGCAGGATCCGCTTCTTCGGCTCGGTGCCGTCCTCGTAGAACTCGAGCTTCCGGGGGACGAGGTCGTCCTGGCCGAGCCAGAGGACGATGCGGCGGTAGCCGATGTCCTCGCGCTGGGGCGCGAGCTCGATCACGTGGGTCGCGGTGCCGTCGAGCGTCTCGTCGGGGCGGAGGCTCGAGCGCGCATCGGCCTCGGACCAGGACGTCATCTCCTGGATCAAGTCGAGGTCGTGGTAGCTCAGATCCGTCCCCATGAAGCTCTCGTTCCTCGTGCTCGCCGTGATCTGGCGCACGCGCTGCAGCGCCGGCAGGTAGAGCCACTGGTCGGCCGACCGGCTCTTGTGCGTGAAGGCGAGGAACCCGGTGCCCTTCACCTCCGCGGGCGCGAGGAAGAAGAGGATCGTCTTCTGCTCGTCGCCCGCCTCCCGGCGGTCGAACACCTCGACCTCGCGCACGCGGTCGCTGCCGCGGCGGTCGACGATCGTGAGCTTCATCTTCTGGTGGCGGTCGTCCCAGTGGCGCGTCGTGTCGTCGAGGGCCTTGCGGCGGTCGAGGATCTCGCGCGCCGTCACGGCGGCCGCGCTGGAGGCGAGGACGTGGAGCGCGAGGAGCGCGGCGGCGAGACGCGCGGACATGCCGGGCGCCTGCATAGACCACCGCCCTCCGCGGTGGCAAGGACGAAACGGGCTACGCGCGCCGGCGGCCGGGGTCGTCGCGGACCTCGCGGCCCGCGGCCGGAGGCTCCCCCTGGCGCTGGAGCCACGCGAGCCCGCGGTACATGTACTGGAGGCCGGCAAGCGTCGTGACCGCGCCGGTCGCGTAGAAGGTGGCCTCGCGCACCGCGGGGCTCAGGACATGGACGTCGATCAGCGAGACGAGCACGACCGTCACCGACAGGAGCTGGAGCGCCGTGCTGGCCTTCCCACTCACCGACGGCTGCACCTCCATCCTCTCCTGCGTGATGACGAAGAGGAGGAAGTAGCCGAGCACGATGACGGCGTCGCGGGAGATCACGATCACGACGAGCCAGCGCGGCACCGTGTGCATGAACCCGAGCGCAATGAACGCGGAGACGAGGAGCCCCTTGTCGGCGGCCGGATCGAGGAACGCCCCCACCGTGGTCTTGGTGTGCGTGAGACGCGCGATCGCGCCGTCGAGGCCGTCGGTGATGCCGGCCGCGACGAAGACCGCGAGCGCCTCGCGGAAGCGAAGGTCCTCGAGCAGGATCAGGAAGGCCGGGATCGCGATGATCCGGAGCAACGTCAGGATGTTCGGGATGGTGAGGACGGTCAGCACGGGCGCGCCGCGAGCACGGGGAGCTGCTTGCGGAGCTGCCCGGCCACCTTCGGCGGGACGAGCGCCGTGACCGTGACCATCCCGTCCCGGTAGTACTCCTCGACGATCCGGCCGGTCCTCCGGAGCCAGGCGAGGACGTCCCCGCGCCCCGACGGCAGGGCGCAGCGGACGCGCTCCAGCCCGCGGGTGAGGTGCGCCTCGATGGCGGCGAGGAGC
>CAZLYE010000074.1:0-3958 GCA_964562865.1 uncultured Binatia bacterium (SeqCode)
CTCAACAACACGCTGATCATCTACATCAGCGGCGACAACGGCAACAGCGCCGAAGGGACGCTGGTTGGCACGCCGAATGAGGTCGCGTCATTCAACGGCGTCGTGGTGCCGGTCGCGGACCAGCTCAAGTACTTCTACGACGTCTGGGGCTCCGACAGGACGTACAACCACATGGCGGTGCCGTGGACGTGGGCGTTCGACACCCCGTTCTCGTGGACCAAGCAGATCGCGTCGCACTTCGGCGGGACGAAGCAGGGGATGGCGATCTCCTGGCCGGCGCGCATCAAGGACAAGGGCGGCATCCGCTGGCAGTTCCACCACGTGATCGACATCGTGCCGACGATCCTGGAGGCGACCGGGATTCCAGCGCCCGACGTGGTCGATGGCATCCCCCAGAAGCCGATCGAGGGGGTCAGCATGCTCTACACGTTCGACAAGGCCAACGCCGACGCCCCGTCGACTCACCACACGCAGTACTTCGAGATGATGGGCGACCACGCGATCTACCACGACGGCTGGATCGCGAGCACGAAGGTCGTTCGTCCGCCGTGGGACGTGGTCGGGGCGGTGAGCCAGGATCCGGCCGGATTCCCCTACGAGCTCTACGACCTGAGCAAGGACTGGACCCAGTCGGAGGACGTCGCGGCCAAGAACCCGGCGAAGCTGAAGGAGCTCGAGGAACTCTTCTGGACCGAGGCGCAGAAATACCAGGTGCTGCCGCTCGACGCGACGGTCGCGACCCGGATAGTGACGCCACGGCCCAGCCTGACGGCCGGCCGGAACGTCTTCACGTGGTCCGGTGAGCTCACAGGCACGCCGAACGGCGACGCGCCGTTCATCCTCGACTCCTCCTACAACTTCAAAGCGGACGTGGAGATCCCGCAGGGCGGCGCCGAGGGCATGATCGTGACCCAGGGCGGGCGGTTCGGCGGCTACGGGTTCTATCTGCTGAAGGGCAAGCCGGTGTTCCTCTGGAACCTGGTCGATCTGAAGCGGGTGCGCTGGGAGGGCGCCGAGGCGGTGCCGCCCGGCAGGCACACGGTCGAGTTCGACTTCAAGTACGACGGCCTCGGCATGGGCACCCTCGCGTTCAACAACCTGAGCGGTATCGGGCGCGGCGGGACCGGGGTGCTCAAGGTCGACGGGAAGGAGGTCGCGCGCCAGACGATGGACCGCACGCTCCCGCTGATCCTGCAGTGGGACGAGAACTTCGACGTCGGCGCCGACACCGAGACCCCGGTGGACGACGACGACTACCAGGTGCCGTTCAAGTTCACGGGGACGCTCGACAAGCTCACGCTCACCATCGACCGGCCGCAGCTCACGCCCGACGACGAGAAGCGTCTCGTGGCCGAGAGTCAGCGCGACAACAGCGCGAGCGAGTAGCGGCGGGGTTACCGGCCCGTGATGTAGTTCTGGAGCTGCTCGATGATGAAGCCCTGCTCGTCGATGATCGCCTTCACCACGTCGCCGATCGAGATCACGCCGACGAGCCTTCCCTCGTCGAGCACGGGCAGGTGCCGCACGCGTTTGTCCGTCATGAGCGCCATGCACTCGTCGATCGTCTGCTCCGGACGGACGTAGAGGACGTGCGAGGTCATGATCTCCCGGACGGGCACCTCCCGGGACGCCTTGCCGTGGAGGACGACCTTCCGCGCGTAGTCGCGCTCCGAGAAGATGCCCACCAGCCGTCCCCCCTCGACGACGAGGAGCGCGCCGACGTTCCGGTCGGCCATCACGCGGAGCGCCTCGAAGACGGAGATGTCGGGAGAGACGAACAGGACCTCGTGTCCCTTCGTCCGAAGGAGCTGGGCGACCGTCTTCATGGTCTGCCTCCCATGTGACGCCCTCTCCCGGGAGGGTATCACCGTCGTCAACTCCAGCGCCCCCGGGCCGGGGCGGGGCTCAGAGCAGCGATTTCATCTCACTGATGAGCTTCGTGATGCTGTCCTTCGCGTCGCCGAACAGCATCATGCACTTCTCGTTGTAGTAGAGGTCGTTGTCGACGCCCGCGAAGCCCGGGCGCATGCTCCGCTTCAGCACGATGATCGACTTGGCGCGGTCGACCTCGAGGATCGGCATGCCGAAGAGCGGGCTCGACCGGTTGTTCTTCGCGGCAGGGTTGGTCACGTCGTTGGCCCCGACGACGAGGACGATGTCCGCCTCCGGGAAGGAGGGGTTGATCGCCTCCATCTCGTGGAGCTGCTCGTACGGGACGTTGGCCTCCGCGAGGAGCACGTTCATGTGCCCCGGCATCCGGCCGGCGACCGGATGGATCGCGTACTTCACGTCCACGCCGCGGTGCTTGAGAATGTTGCCGAGCTCGGCGACCGCGTGCTGCGCCTGCGCGACCGCCATCCCGTAGCCCGGCACCACCACGATGTTGCGGGCGGTCTCGAAGAGGACGGCCGTCTCCTCGGCCGCGATGCTGCGCACCGTGCCCTTCGCCTCGGCCGCCGCGGCCGCCTCTTCCTCCGACACCGTCCCGAAGGCGCCGAAGAGCACGTTCATCGCGGAGCGGTTCATCGCGCGGCACATGAGCAGCGCGAGGAGGAAGCCCGACGTACCGTCGAGCGAGCCCGTGATGATCTGGATCTTGTTCATCAACACGAAGCCCATCGCGGCGTCCGCGAGCCCGCCGTACGAGTTGAGGAGCGCGATCACGACCGGCATGTCGGCCGCGCCGATCGGGATGACGAGCAGGAGGCCGAAGACGAACGACATGGCCACCATCACGTAGAAGAACGTGGTGGCCGCCTGCGTGGCGACGAGGTAGACGGCGGACGCGAGGATGATCGAGAGGAGCGTCAGGCTGATGACGTTCTGTCCGCGGTACGTGATCGGGCGCCCGCGCAGGAGCTCCTGGAGCTTGGCCGCCGCGATGAGGCTCCCCGTGAACGTGAGCGCACCGACCACCACCTCGAAGGAGAGCGCGGTCAGGGTGACGCGGCCGAGCGCGCCCTGGTAACGGAAGTACTCGGAGACGCCGACCAGGCACGCGGCGAGCGCCCCGAGCGAGTGCGACAGCGCGGTCCGCTGCGGCACGGCGGTCATCGGGATGCGGAGCCCCATCCAGCCGCCGCCGAGCGCCCCGACCGTGAAGCCGAGCCCGATCCACCGGTACGTCACGATCTGCGGGTGGAAGAGCGTCCCGACGACGGCGAGGAACATCCCGAAGGCCGCGAGCGCCATGCCCCGGCGCGCCCACCTCGGCGAGCTGAGCCCCTTCAGCCCGAGGACGAACATCGCCGCCGACACGATGTAGCAGTAGCGCAGCGCCTCCGGGGCGACGTGCTCGCGGAGCCATTCGTCCATCCCCATCCCGGCCGGCTTCGTCGCGTACAAAATGGCGGTGACGACCGCGACGAAGGCCAGGACGACCCCGAACGCCTGCAGCTCCACCGGGCGCCGCTTGCCGCTCTCACGCTCCTCCGCCGTCCTGAACATCCGCAGCATGCGGTCGGTGATGAGGAAGCCGCCGACGGCGTTGGTGGACGAGCAGGTGACCGCGGCGAGGCCGAGGAGCGTGCACACCCAGCCGTTCGGGATATGGCTGTAGTCGCTGCCCGCCACGACCAGCGAGCCGACGAGCGAGATCGCCGCGATCGCGTTGGTCGCCGACATGAGCGGCGTGTGCAGGAGCGGCGGGACGCGGGTGATGATGTGGTAGCCGAGGAAGCCGGCCAGCATGAAGATGTAGAGGCCGACTTCGAGCTCGCTGGTCACGCGGTCTTCCTCGCGGCCACGACGGCCCGGACCGCGTCGTTGACGACCTCCCCGCCGTGCGTGACGCAGGCGCCCTTCACGATCTCGTCGTCGAAGTTGAGCGCCAGGGCGCCGTCCTTCACGAGGTCGCGCAGCAGCTCCGTCACGTTGCGCGCGTAGAGCTGGCTCGCGTGGACGGGCATCGTGGCGGGGAGGTTGGTCGGGCCGTGGATGGTCACGCCGTGCGTGACGA
>CAZLYE010000075.1:0-3391 GCA_964562865.1 uncultured Binatia bacterium (SeqCode)
CCGGACCGCGTCACGTCCATGGCCGGGAACATCCGCTTGTCCATCAGGCGCCGGTCGAGGTGGATCTCCATGTTGCCGGTGCCCTTGAACTCCTCGAAGATCACCTCGTCCATCCGGCTGCCGGTGTCGACCAGCGCCGTACCGATGATCGTGAGGCTGCCGCCGTCTTCGATGTTGCGCGCGGCACCGAAGAACTTCTTCGGGCCGCGGAGCGCGTTCGAGTCGACGCCGCCCGAGAGGATCTTGCCGGAGGGCGGGACGACCGAGTTGTAGGCACGCGCGAGCCGCGTGATCGAGTCGAGGAGGACCACCACGTCCTTCCCGTGCTCGACGAGGCGCTTGGCCTTCTCGATCACCATCTCGGCGACCTGCACGTGACGCGTCGCGGGCTCGTCGAAGGTGGAGCTCACCACCTCGCCCTTCACCGACCGCTGCATGTCGGTCACCTCCTCGGGCCGCTCGTCGATCAGCAGCACGATGAGGACGACGTTCGGGTGATTCGCGGTGATGCCGTGGGCGATGTTCTGCAGCATCATCGTCTTCCCGGTGCGCGGTGCGGCGACGATGAGCCCGCGCTGCCCCTTCCCGATCGGCGTGAGGAGATCGATGATGCGCGTCGTGAACTCCTCGGGATCGAACTCGAGCCGGAGGTGCTCGTCGGGGTAGAGCGGCGTCAGGTTGTCGAAGAGGATCTTCTCCCGCGCGCGCTCCGGCTCCTCGAAGTTGATCGTCTCGACCTTGAGGAGCGCGAAGTAGCGCTCGCCCTCCTTCGGCGGACGGATCTGTCCGGCGACGACGTCGCCCGTGCGCAGGTTGAAGCGGCGAATCTGGCTCGGCGAGACGTAGATATCGTCCGGACCGGGGAGGTAGTTGTAGTCGGGCGCGCGCAGGAAGCCGAAGCCGTCGGGCAGGATCTCGAGCACGCCCTCGCCGCAGATGAAGCCGTTCTGCTCGGTCTGGGCCTGGAGGATCGAGAAGATCAGCTCCTGCTTCCGCATCGCCGCGGCGCCCTCGATGTTCATGTCCTTCGCGATGGCGGCGAGGTCGCCGATCTTCTTGTCCTTCAGCGACTTGAGATTGAGGGCGGCAGGCTCTTCGGGCTGGGCGATCTCCGGCTTCGAATGGGTGCGGGCGCCGGCCTCTCCCGCGGGTCTCTCCCTCGTGCTCATGGATGTCGTTTGCTCCCGCTCACGGGCCGTCCCTCCCCGCAGCTCCGGATCTGCAATCGAATGATTGGGGGCTTACGCCGGCTCACGGCGAGCCGACGGGGTGTCTGACGCAGGGAACGTGTGCCTCTCTTTTGGGGAACCGGGGCGGTGGTGGTTGCCCGCGACACTAGGCAATCGCCTCCGGACTGTCAAGCGGAACGCGGCGTTTTCCCCGTCGTCCTGCCCGCTTGGCGGAGACTCGCGATGAGATCCTCGATGTCCGACGGGACCGGAGCGCGGACCACGACCCGCGCGCCGGTGGCCGGATGGGTGAAGCGGATCTCCTCGGCGTGAAGCGCCTGGCGCGGAGCGTCCGGACCGGCCTCCCTGCCCGCCCGCCGGGTGCCGTAGACGCGATCCCCGATGATCGGATGACCCGCCGCCGCCAGGTGGACGCGGAGCTGGTGGGTGCGACCCGTCTCGGGCGCGAGCCGGACGACCGTCGCGCCCGGCAGCCGCTCGAGGACGGTCCACGAGGTGACCGCCGCCCGCCCGCGCCGGCTCCGGACGCTCATGCGCTTGCGTTCGCGTGGATGACGCCCGATCGGTCGATCGATCCGGCCGGTCGCGGACGCGACGGCGCCGCGGACCACGGCGACGTAACGCTTCTCCACCGTGCGCTCGCGAAACTGGCGCGCGAGCGCCTCGAGCGCCGCGGCCGTCCGTGCGACGAGCAGCACGCCCGACGTGTCGCGGTCGAGGCGGTGGACGATGCCCGGCCGCTCCGGCGTGCCCGGGCCCGCGACCGTACCGAGGCGGTGCGCCAGCGCGTTCACCAGGGTGCCGCGCCGCGCGCCGGGCGCCGGGTGGACGACCATTCCCGGCGGCTTGTCGACCGCGAGCAGGTGGGCATCCTCGTAGAGCACCCGGAGCGGGAGCGCCTCGGGCTCGACGCCGAGCGGCTCCGGCGCCCGCAGCTCGACCGCGACACGCGCGCCGGCGCGTAGCGGTCGAGCGCTTCGGTGCGCCGCGCCGTCCACGAGAACCCGCCCCGCGTCGATGAGCTGCTTCGCCTGCGAGCGCGTCCCGACGCCGGGCGCGGTCGCGAGGAAGCGATCGAGACGCATGCCGGCGGCGGCCGCCGGCACGACGAGCTCGAGACGGTCTGCCATCGGATCAGCCGGCGCGGGGAGTGAGCGCGACGTCCCTGGCCAGCACGCCGCGCGCACGCGCGACGTCCGCCGCGATCGCCGCGCGGAGCGCCTCGGGCCCGCTGAAGGCGGCTTCACCGCGCAGGCGCTCGATCACCCTGACGACGAGCCAGCGACGATAGAGGTCGCCGTCGAAGTCGAGCACGTGCGCCTCGACGGTGCGCCGCCGACCGCCGAAGGTGGGCCGCATCCCGATGTTGAGCACGCCCTGATGGGTCCGTCCGTCCAGCTCGACCGCAACCGCGTACACGCCGTCGGGCGGCAGGAGGAGGCCGCGGCGCACGTGCAGGTTGGCCGTCGGGAAGCCGAGGGTCCGGCCGCGCCGGTCGCCGACCACGATGCGGCCGCGGAGCGCGTGCGGGCGGCCGAGGAGACGGCGGGCGCCAGGCATGTCGCCCGCCTGAATCATCTCGCGAAGCCGCGTGCTGCTCACCTGCTCGCCGTCTCCCGGCGCCGTGATCGGACCGACGACGTCGACGCCGAAGCCCAGGCGCGCGCCGAGGGTCCGCAGCGTCTCCGCCGATCCTGCGCGCGCCCGCCCGAAGTTCACGTTGTAGCCCACGACCGCGTGCACCACGCCGAGGTGCCGGAGCAGGAAGTCGCGAACGAACACCTCGGGGTCGAGCCCGGCGAAGTTCAGCGTGAAACGCTGGAGCACCGTCACGTCGACACCGAGGTCGCGCAGGCTCGCGAGCCGGTCGTGCAGCGTCTGGATCATCGGGGGCGCGCGGTCGGGGGCCAGAACGGCCACCGGATGCGGCTCGAACGTGAGCGCGACGCACAGGGCACCGGCGTCGCGCGCGCGGCCGACCGCGCCGCGGATGATGGCCTGGTGGCCGAGGTGCGCCCCGTCGAAGTTCCCGAGCGTCAGGACGGCCGGGCCGAGTTGCCGGCCGTGCTGCGCGAGATGGCGGACGACGCGCATGACCCCCACCTCATATAGCCGACGCCCGGAGCCCTTTGAAGGTTGGCGCCGAGAGAAGCCGAGCGAGTCTTCGCCGAGCGAGGCGCGGGGTCCGGGGGCATCGGAGG
>CAZLYE010000076.1:0-4281 GCA_964562865.1 uncultured Binatia bacterium (SeqCode)
TCCATCAGGCACTCCTGGATCTCCTCGAGGTCCTTGATCGAGTGCACGTCGTCGAGCAGGAGCCCCCCGAGCACCGAGAGGTCCTCCCAGAAAGGCGCGTCGGCGCGCGCCTCGTACGCGCTCACCAGCGCCGTGACGAGCTGCGCGGCGGAGAGGCAGGCGGCGACCACGCAGGCCGCCTCGAGCGCGTGGAACGCCGCGTGGAGGAGATGCGTCTTGCCGACGCCCGACCGACCGTGGAGAAAGAGCGGGGCGGGGCTCTCCTCCTCCACCAGGGTGCGCGCCAGCGCGCAGGCGCGGGCGTTGCTCCGGCCGAGGACGAAGGTCTCGAAGGTGTGCTCCGGGCTGGGGGGCCGGACCGGGATCGGGAGCGGACGCGCCGGCGCCGCGAGCGCGACGCGGACGGGATGCCGGCGCCCCACGGCCTCCGCGAGGGCGTCCTCGATCGCGCCGAGGAAGTGGCGGGCCACGCGGTCGCGCGTCAGCCGGTCGGGCGCTTCGAGGGCGAGAGCGCCGTCGGCCCATCCGGAGCGGAGCGGGGCGATCCAGGCGGCGAAGTTGCTCTCGCCCACGCGACCCCGGACGGCGGCGGAGACCTGCCGCCAGACGTCGCGATGGTCGGCCGGCCGCGCCGTCATCGATCCTCCGCGACGTCAACAGCTGTGGAGAGCTGGCTCAATCGCCGACGGAAACAAGCGGATCGCGCGACGATCGCCGCGCGCGTGCCGCGCGACGCTCGCATCCGTGGACCGGGAGCCCGACGGTCCCGGGCGACGAGCGGCATGCACATGGAGGGAGGCCGGACGGCTTCGCGGGGTGGCGAGGATGCTGTCCGGTATGCGCGTCTATAAACCCATCGTGCGGCGATTACAAGAAAAAAAACAGCCGCCGACGGGAAAAGCGTGCCCGTCTACTGGTAGGCGACCTTGCGCGCGCCGATGAGCTGCAGGTCGGCGATCAGCTCGCGCACGGCGGCGCGTGCCTCCCGCGTGTTGCGACGCAGCTCGCGCTCGAGCTGGAGCCGACGGCCGTCTCGCAGCGGCCTGCTGCGGAGCTGGAGGTACGCGCGCTGCATCTCGGTCCGGCGGTCGAGGAGCCGATCCACCTTCGCGAGGGCGAGGAGCCGCACCCGCTGCTGGGGCAGGTCGTCGGCGACCGAGAGGAGGCGCGAGAGGAGCCCCGTGTGGTGGCGGACGATCTGCTCGGCGAGGCGTGCGTCGCCCCGGACGATCATCAGGCAGAACGCAGCCTCGAACTCGCGCAGCGCGGCCTCGATCTGGCGCTCCTGGAGGTGGGCGTCGCCCCGGGCGGCACGCGCGAGGCAGCGCTGGAAGCGCGCCCGCTCGATCGCGGCGAGCGCCGGCGCAACGAGCGGCCGGGCGAGGAGCGACAGCAGGCCGGCCACCAAGACGAGCGCGATCGGCAACAGCACGAGCGCGACGAGCCACGTCGACATGCCGGAGGCCCCGGACTGTAGGGCAACCGGCGCGCACAGACAAGGCCGGTTCTACACGAGGACGCGGTAGTCGAGCGCCGGAAAGACGTTGTCCGTGTCCTCGAGCGCGGCGAGCCGGAGGTCGTCGATGGCGCCGCTGCCCACCTGGTCGCAGAGCTGCTGGCAGCGCAGCAGATGATCGTTCGTCCGGCGGACCGCGTACTCGGAGGTCGTCTCACGGGACATCATGAAGGCCCAGTCGCTCGACTGGGCGAGGAGCAGCTCGCGCAGCGCCTGGGTGAGAGCGCGCCGCGTCCGCTCGTCGCCGCTCGGGTAGCGCTGGCAGAGCGCCCGCAGGCGGTCCGCGGTCGCGTGCAGGTGGCGGTAGATCCAGTCGTTCTGGCCCGCGAGCCAGACCTCGTTGTAGCCCTTCCACCCCCACGTGGACGCGGCGGGCGTCGCCCGCTGCACCCGGGGATGCCGGGTGAGGTCGTCCCCGGGGGTCGCCGAGCGCACGCTCGGGGTCTCGGCGAGGCGGCGCAGCACCAGCTCGAGCCACCACGGCCCCTCGAACCACCAGTGGCCGAACAGCTCGGCGTCGTAGGGACAGACGATGATGGGCGGGCGGTCCATCGAGCGCGCGAGCCATTCGACCTGGCGCACCCGCGCCTCGACGAAGTGCGCCGCGTGGCCCTCGAGCCGCTCGCGCGCCCGTTCCGGCTCGTAGGGCTCCTTGTGGTCGGTCTTCCCGGTGATGCGGTGGTACTTGAGCCCGAGGTGGATGCGCTGCCCGGTCGGCGGGAGATAGGGGCGCACGTAGTCGTGGTCGAGGTCGAAGCCGATGTCGCGGTAGAAGTCGCGGTACCAGAAGTCCCCCGGGTAGCCTTCTTCCGCGCTCCACACCTGCTTCGAGCTGTCGGGATCGCGCCCGAAGGCCGCGACGCCCGACTCGCAGGCGATGGGCGCGTAGACGCCGTACACGGGCCGCGGCGTCGCGTGGGCGATGCCGTGCGTGTCGACGAAGAAGTAGCGGATGCCGAACCGGGCGAGCTCGGCGTCGAGCCCGGGCTCGTACGCGCACTCGGGAAGCCAGAAGCCGTCCGGTCCGCGGCCGAAGAACCGGCGGTACTCGGCGACCGCCACCTCGATCTGGGCGCGCACGGTGCCGGGCGTGACGCCGAGCAGCGGGAGGAAGCCGTGGGTCGCGGCGCATGTGATCACGTCGATCAGCCCGCGCTCCTGGAAGGCCCGGAACGCCGCGGTCAGGTCCTGCTGCCAATCGTCGAGGAACACGGTCCGGGCGCGGCAGAAGCGTGCGAGGTACATCTCGGCGACGCGGTGGAAGCGGCTGTCCGCCCGCGTCCGGCGCTCCTCCTTCTCGGCGAGCTCGACTAGGCGATCGAGGTGCCGGAGGTAGCGCGCCCGGAGAAGCGGGTCGGCGAGCATGCCGAGGAGCGGCGGGCTCATGGAGATCGTCAGCCGCGCCGGCACGCGATCGCGGTCGAGGGCCTCCAGCATCTCGAGGAGCGGGATGTACGTCTCGGTGATCGCCTCACAGAGCCAGCGTTCCTCCAGGAAGTCCTCGTGCGCCGGGTGCCGGACGAACGGCAGGTGGGCATGGAGAACGAAGGCGAGGCTGCCGTGGGCCATGGTGGCTGGTCAGCGCGCGGGTGGCGTGTGCAGGTCGCTCGACCGCGGCCGCTCGCCGATCGGCGTCCCGTCCCCGGCGCCGCCATCCCGGGGCTCGACGCGCTCGCCCCGCCACTCGGCCGCGACCTCGCGCGGCGCGCCGCGCCCGAGCTCGACCCATCGCACTGCCGTGTCCGGCGACGGGGACGACCGCGGCGTGGTGACGACGTTCGAGCGCACGAGCGGCAGGAACCGGCCGTTGCCCGAGCGCAACCCGAGCTCGACGCAGAACGACGCCGCGGGACGGCCGACGTTCAGGTACGAGCGGTCCGCCCCCGGGGCCACCTCGACGTCGAAGAAGAGCCACGCGTTGTCGCCCGTGAACGTGATGAACGTGACGTCGTAGACCCGGAGAACCTCGCGCGCCCCCTCCGCCTGCGCGGCGAGCGTCCGGAGCGCGTTGATGCGGGTCGTGGGCGTCACCTCCCAGTACGCGAACACCCACCACGGGTCGCGCGGGAGGAGGACGATCCGGTCACGGCCGTAGGAGCGCGGGAGCTCGCCCTCCTCGCGGTCGACGTAGCCTCCCGCTGGGGCACGCACCGGGCCGAGGTAGTACTTCGCCTCCTCGACCTGCTCCTGCGGACCGCTCGGCTCCGGGACGTCTGGCGCCGCCGTCGCGGGTGGAGGCGGCCGCTCCGCCGGGGCCCTGAGCGACTCGACCGCCCCCCGGAGCACCGGCGGGATGATCGCGGTGCCGAGCCGTCGGACGGCGCTGCGGGCGCACTCGAGCCAGCCGCCGAGGACCTGCAGGCCGCTGCCGAGAGCGTCCGCCACCATGGATGTGGATCGTAGCCGCGAAGGCCGGAGGCGTAAAGCCGACTCCGCCGCCCGAGGTGCGCCCGTGCGCTTGCAAGGGCGTCGTCGCTGATGGATCCTGCGGGCCCTCGTGAACCAGCCGACTCCCCGGGCGCTCGTGGTGCTGCGGGTGCCGCGCGGCGGTCCACCGCCCGCCGACCCCGACGTGCGCGCCGCGATCGCGGCCGACCGCCTCCGCCTGTCGCTGCCGGCCGCGAGCGACGCGTCCTACCGTCTCGCCGGCCCGTACGCGATCGAGCTCGACGGCCACGCGCTCGACGAGTACGTCGCATGGGAGATCTGAGGGCACGGGGGTGGCGGGGGGGGCCCCCCCGCGCCCACCCCCCCGCGCCCGGCCC
>CAZLYE010000077.1:0-9490 GCA_964562865.1 uncultured Binatia bacterium (SeqCode)
CGGTCGGATCCGGGTGATGGTTCGGAAAGCGGCCGTCCATGTCGGTGAAGAGCTCGCGTACGCGCGCACCGATCCGGCGGTAGATCGCCGGCGCCACCGGCCCCGCGGTGCCGTTCCCGGCGTCGACGACGACGTCGATCCCACGCGCGAGCCGGCCGATCCGCTCCACGATCTCGTCCTGGTAGACCGGCACGACCGGCCGCGACTCGATGGCCCCGCTGGCGGTCCGGAACCGGCCGCCCTCGAGGCGGCGCCGAAGCTCCTGGATCTGGTCGCCGTGCAGCGCATCCTTCCCGAGGCACACCTTGAAGCCGTTGTAGTCGGCAGGGTTGTGGCTGCCGGTCACCTGCACGCCGCCGTCGAGGTCCCAGTGGAAGAGCGAGAAGTACATGAGCGGGCTCGGGCAGACGCCGATGTCGAGGACCGTGAGCCCCGTCGACCGGATGCCATCCACCACGGCAGCGGCGTAGCGGTCCGAGGTGAGGCGGCAGTCGCGACCGACGCTCACCACCCGCTTCCCGGCCTCCGCGGCGAGCGTGCCGAACGTCTGCCCGAGCTGGCGCGCGAACGTCGCGTCGAAGTCGCGGTCGGCGATGCCCCGGATGTCGTATTCCCGGAAGATTGCGGGGTTCAGTTGAGGACCTCCACGTGGTGGCGCTCGCGCAGGTCGCGAGAGAGCCAGTTCTGGAATCGCTCCTCCAACGCATCGTTGTACAGCGTTTCGCGGATCTGGTCCTTCACGTCATCGAGGGGCTTGTGGCCCGCCGCGATCCGCCGGTCGACGCGGAGGATGTGGAAGCCGCTGGACGTGCGGATCGGCTCGCTGATCTTGCCGGGCTCGAGCGCGAAGGCGGCACGCTCGAGCTCGTGATCCATCTCACCGCGGCCGAACGTCCCGAGCTCCCCCCCGTGGTCGGCGCCGGGGCCCTCCGAGAACTGCTGCGCGAGCGCGCCGAAATCGCGCCCGCCGGCGGCCAGCTCCCGCACCTCGAGTGCCTTCGCCCGCGTGCGCTCCACGCCGGTGTCATCGGCCCCCGGCTCCAGCGCGAAGAAGATGTCCTGGACCTTCAGCCGCTCCTCGATCGCGTAATCGCCCAGGTGTGCGTCGTAGTAGCGCTGGATCTCCTCGGGCGAGATGTTGACGCGCTGGCGGATCTCGCGGTTCACGAGCTGGGCCTTCTCGATCTCGGTCTTCACCTTCGCGCGGTACTTCTCGAGTGTCATGCCCTGGGACGCCAGCGCCTTCTCGAAGCGCTCCGGATCCATCCCGTTCCGCGCCCGGATCTCCTCCACGTAGCGGTCGATCTCGTCGTCGTGGGCGTTGATACCCTGGACCTTGATCTCCTTCTCGAGGAGCTTGTCCGTGATGAGCGCCTCCAGCACCTGCGCCTCCGGCGTGCTGCTGCCACCGTGCTCGGCGCTGTACTTACGGACCTCGTGCGCGGTGACGGGCTCACCGTCGATGGTCGCGACGATCCGGTTCGCGATCTCCGCGCGGGCTGCGGCAGCGAGGACCACCGCGAGCAGGACCACCGCCACGCGCACGCCGCGAGGCATCGCGCGGCCGCGTATCATGCGTTGGAGAGCCTCTGCAAGTGTGCGCGCAGTTCGGCGATCAGCCCGTCGTGATCGGTCGCCTCGGGGCGGATCTCGAGCGCGGACCCACCGGCCATGCGCGCCCGGCCCTTGCTGCCGCGCACGAACGCGACCAGGCCGTCGGTCCGGACCGGCGTGCTCGGATCGAACTCCAGCACGACGGCCTCTCCGCGCCGCCGCGCGCGGAGCACCCGGAGGTCCTTCAGCCAGCGGCGGAGCTCCATCACGTGCAGCAGCGTGTCGACGAGCGGGGGGATCGGCCCGTAGCGGTCGACCAGCTCCGCCCGGACCGCTTCGAGGTCCGGGACGCCGCAGATCCCCGCCAGACGCTTGTACACGACCAGCCGCTGGCTCACGTCGGCGACGTACGCCTCCGGAACGAACGCGGGGATGCCGAGCTGGATCTCCGGCTCGATCTCGGCCTCGGCCGGCTCGCCCCGTAGCTCGCGGACCGCCTGCTCCAGCATGTGGGTGTACAGCTCCAGACCGACCGCCGTGATGTGGCCGGACTGCTGCTTTCCGAGCAGGTTCCCCGCGCCGCGGATCTCGAGGTCGTGCGCGGCGAGCCGGAAGCCGCCGCCCAGGTCGTCGAGCTCCTGGAGGACGCGGAGCCGCTTCTGCGCCTCGGCCGTGATCAGGTGCTCCCCGGGGATGAGGAGGTAGGCGTACGCACGGTGATGCGACCGGCCGATCCGCCCGCGGAGCTGGTAGAGCTGCGCGAGACCGAAGGTGTCCGCGCGGTTCACGATCATCGTGTTCGCGGTCGGGATGTCGAGGCCCGACTCGATGATCGCCGAGCTCACGAGCACGTTGGTCTTCGCGTGCATGAAGTCGAGCATCGCGCGCTCGAGCTCCCGCTCCCCCATCTGTCCGTGCGCCACGTCGATGCGCGCCTCGGGGAGGATCTCGCGCAGGCGCCGCGTCACGCGGTCGATGTTCTCGACCCGGTTGTGCACGAAGAAGACCTGCCCGCCGCGGCCGAGCTCGCGCAGGACCGCGTCGCGGATGACCGCCTCGTCGTAGCGGGTCACGTAGGTACGGATCGCCAGGCGGTCGACCGGCGGCGTCTCGATGACGCTCAGATCGCGGATGCCGGAGAGCGCCATGTTGAGCGTGCGCGGGATCGGGGTCGCCGTGAGCGTCAGCACGTCGACCGTCGGGCGGAGGTTCCGGATGCGCTCCTTCGCGCGCACGCCGAAGCGGTGCTCCTCGTCGACGATCAGGAGCCCGAGGTTGCGGAAGACGACGTCCTTCTGTAGCAGGCGGTGCGTCCCGATCACGACGTCGACCTGTCCGGCGGCCACCCGCGCGAGCGTCTCGCGGTTCTCCGCCGCGGAGCGGAAGCGGGACAGCATCTCGATCGTCACCGGATGGCCCTGGAACCGCGCCCGGAACGTCTCCAGGTGCTGCTGGGCGAGAACGGTCGTCGGCACGAGGACCGCGACCTGTCTCCCGCTGAGCACGACCACCCAGGTGGCGCGCATCGCGACCTCGGTCTTGCCGTAGCCGACGTCGCCGCAGATGAGCCGGTCCATCGGCTTGTCGCGGCCGAGGTCCGCGACCACCTCGTCGATGGCCCGCTCCTGGTCCGGGGTCTCCTCGAACGGGAAGTGCGCCGCGAACTCGGCGAGGAGCCCGTCCGACTCTCCGTAGGCCGTGCGTCCGTGCGCCTCCCGGGCCGCGTAGATCTGCACCAGCTCCTGTGCCATCGCGAGGAGCGACTCACGGGTGCGCGCCTTCACGCGCTCCCACGAGGTGCCGCCGAGCTTGTCGAGGGCCGGCGCGGCCGCGCCGTCGCCGCTCACGTAGCGCTGCACCAGGTTGATCCGGTCGACGGGGAGGTAGAGGCGATCGCCGCCGGAGTACTCGAGGTGGAGGTAGTCGCCCTCCGTGTCCGCCACCTGCATGTGCCGGAGGCCGCGGTAGACCCCGATGCCGTGGTCGACGTGCACCACGAAGTCGTTCGGCTTGAGCTCCGCGAGCGTCGAGAGGAAGTCGGCCGGGCGCTCGCGTCGCCCGCGACGCACCTGCCGCCGCTCGCCGAAGATCTCCGCCTCCGTGACGAGCGCGAGGCCGTCCCCGGGGAGCCACGCGCCCCGGGTGAGCTCGCCCGCGAGGGCGAGGGGGCCCCGCCCGGGCGCGGCGACGGCCTGCGGGAAGGACGCACGGCTCGGCGTGATCGCGAGCCCGTGGCCGGCGAGCAGCGCGACGATGCGGTCGCGTTGCGACTCGGCGCCGCCGACGAGGACGAGCCGCGCCCCCTCGCGCTGCCACTCCATGAGCCGGGACGCGACGGCGGCGAGCGGCCCCTCCGCGCCCGGGGTGGTCCTGAGCGCGAGGCCCTCGGTCGCGTAGCTCGTGGCCTGGAGCCCCTGGCCCTCGAGGAGATCGAACGCCTCCACCTCGACGCGCGGGCGGCCGGCGAGCGCGCCGCGCCAGGCGGCAGGGCTCACGTAGAGCTCGTCGGGGGTCGGGTGGAAGCGGCCCTCGCCCATCGCCTCGCCGGCTCGCGTCCGGATGCCGGCCCAGGTCGTCTCGACGGCGGCGTCGACCGACCCCGCGTCCTGCATCCAGAGGAGCGTCCCCGCAGGCAGGTAGTCGGCGAGCGTCCCCGGCGTGTCGTAGAGGTACGGGAGCAGCTGCTCGACGCCGGGGAGCACGAGCCCGGTCCGCACCGCCTCGACCAGGTCCCGCCGTTCCTGACGTGCGAGGCCGATCTCCGCGGCCCGCTCGTCGACCCGCCGCGCGGCTGCCGCGTCGAGGCGCGAGAGGCCGAGCTCGCGCACGGGGAGCAGGAGAACGTCCTCCAGCCGGTCGAGCGAGCGCTGCGACGTCGGATCGAACAGCCGCACGCTCTCGACCGTGTCGCCGAGGAACTCGAGCCGCACGGGCCGCTCGTGGCCGGCGGGGAACACGTCGAGGATGCCGCCGCGAAGGGCGAGGTCGCCTGGATCCTGCACCAGCGGCACGCGGTGGTAGCCCCATTCCACCAGCCGCGCGGCGAGCGCGTCCGGCGCGATCGTCTCGCCCGCCACCACGTACGTGACCGCGTCCGCGAAGACCGCGCGCGGGAGACAGCGCTGCAGCCAGGCCTCCGCCGTCGTCACGACGACCGGCGCGGGCGTCTGGAGGAGATGGTAGAGGCCCTCCATGCGCGCGGCGACCGTCTCGCGCGTGGGCGACAGCGCCTCGAAGGGCGGCACCTCCCAGGCCGGGAGGTAGTGCACCCGGCGCGCGAGCGGCCCGGGCGCCGCGCCGTCGCCCAGATAGAAGCGGACGTCGGCGGCGAACCCCTCCGCGTCGGCGGCCGTCGCGAGCGTCACGAGGACGGGCTGCGCGCGGACGCCGAGCAGGCGCGCGAGCCCGAGAGCGGGCGCACTTCCACGCAGCCCCGAGACGCGCACGGGCGCCGAAGGGGCCTCGTCGAGCGCACGGGCGAGCCGCGCGACGAGGTCCGTGAGGGAAGCGTGCATGGGACCGCGCCGGGCCGGCGCGCTCCGCCGGTCCTCGCGCCGAAGTTCGCCGACGATACCGGCCATGCCTGCCCCCGGCAAGCGCCGGGGACGACTCCTATCCGCGACGCCGACCGTCGCGCACGATCGCGTAGAGCGGGACGACCAGGTGGCCCTCGTCCGGGTGGTCGGTGTAGATCTCGACCGCCCCCTCGACGCGTCCGGGACGGAGGTCGTCGCGCAGGCGGACCGTGAGGCGGTACTCGAGCCCCTCCTGCAGCGCGTGCACCGTGCACGTCGCCACGTCGTCGGGCACGACCACGCGCGTCACCGCGACCGGTCTCGCGCCGCGGTTGCGGAGGAAGAGGTCCCGCTCCGCGGCGCCGCCGTGGGTCACGCCGAACGTCACCTGCGGCGGGAGCACCACGAGGTCACCCTCGACGCTCCCGAGAACGGCGAGCGCGATCGTCGGCTCGCGGGGGCTCGTGGTGTGGAGCGTGAGGGTCTCGCTGAAGCGGCCGAGGGGCATCGCCGGGTCGAGCTCGACGACCACCCGCTGACCCGGGCCGTCGGGACGCGGCTCGACGCGGGCGCGGACCGCGGAGTTCGTGTGCTCGACGCGCTCGACGGTGTACGTCGCGCCCTGCCGTCCGGGCGTGATCGTCACCTCGTGGCTGGCGGAGTCGCCGCGCCGCACGTGGCCCAGGTAGAGAGGGCTCGGCGCGACGATCAGGTCGGCGGTCACCTGGCCCATGAGGCTGAGCGGGCGGACGGGCAGATCGGGGTCGTTCGTGTAGATGCTCACCGTCTTGGTGGTGCGTCCGGCGAGGCGCGTCGTGTCGAGCGTGACGGCGATCCGCCCCTCACCGCCGGCCGGGATGTCGCGGTCCGAGACGACCGCCACGGTGCAGCCGCAGGAGCTCTTCACGTGGTCCACGCGGACGGGGGCCGAGCCGCGGTTCAGCAGGTGGAAGACGTGCTCGACCGGGGTGCCCCGCTCGACCGTGCCGAAGTCGAAGACGTCCTCGTCGCCCGCCGGGCGTGGCGTCTCCGCCGCGCCGGGCGCGGACACGAGGAGCCGGACCGCGAGCCCCGCTCCCACCAGCATCGCGCACCACCGCGGCGAGACCATCGTGCCGCGGCCGTGATAGCGCACCGATCGGGTGGAAGCGAGCGTCCCTGCGAAAACCTTCGCCCCTACCCCGGGCTCCGACGACGCGTCAGTAGAGACAGACGCACTCCGTCGGCGTGTTCGGCGTCGCACAGACCCCCTGGCAGTCAACGTCCCCACGGCACGGGCGCGAGGGGTTGTTCGAGCAGGTCCCCGAGGTGGCGCCCTGCGGGAGGACGCAGAACCCCGAGCAGACGTCCGGAGCGGCCGGATCGCACTCCTCGCCGTCGTCGATGCGGCCGTTGCCGCACGTGTGACGGAGGGTCAGGTGGTAGGCGATCGTGTTCGACCGGTAGGTGTCGCCCGCGTCGCTGAAGCCCACCGCCGTCGCCCGGATGGTGAGCGGCAGCGACACGAACGTGTCGGGTGGAAGGGGAGCGTACTGGCTCCGCAGGCAGTAGATCATCTGCGGCGTGACGAGCGGGTTCAGCTGGATGAACGTCACGTTGGGGCTGCCGCTTCCCGACAGGTCCTGCGTGCTCGTGATCGGATTCATGATGGCGCCCACGAACGCGGTGTCTCGACGGAGCTGTCGACACGCGATCGGGAAGCCGTTGCGCTGCGGGACCATGCCACGGAAGCGACTGGCACCCTCGATCTTGTAGGTGAGATCGATGTGATCCAGCTGGATCGCCTGGGTCAGCAGGTTGTTCTGCAGCTGGATCCATCCCCCACACGGGTCGCCGAAGGGGTGATTCGGATCCGGGAAGAACAGGGTCTCGGCGCCGTACGTGTTCCACATCCCGAACGAGAAGAACCCATCGGCGATCGCGGTGCTGATCGTCGGAACCTCGCACTGGATGTTCTGGGTGGTGATCTCGCCCTTCCCCTGGAACCATCCGACCGCGCGGAACACCACTCCGTTCGGGTTGTTGTCGGCCAGAGCGGCGCCAGCCGCAAGCACCACGGCGAGAACCGCCGCCCCGAACACCCGACCTCCCATGATCCTCATGACTCTCCTCCCAGCCCCTCAGGCCCCGACGTCTGCACGCGTCAGATTCAGATGTGTTTCACGATCTCCTGCCCCGACAGCTCCACGAACGACGTCCGGCCAACCTCCTCGAGACACACGAAGCGAATGCGCCCGTCGGCGGACTTCTTGTCGGTCCGCACGGCGAGCGCGAGAGCCGTCGGGGTGAGGCCCGACGGTATATCGGTCGGAAGCCCCGCGCGCTTGAGGAGCCGCGCGAGCCGCTCGACCGTCTCGGGGCGACAGCGGCCGAGGCCACACGAGACGCGGGCCGCAGCTGCCATGCCGATCGCCACGGCCTCGCCGTGCAGCAGCTCGCGGTACTCCGTGAGCGCCTCGATGGCGTGGCCGACGGTGTGCCCGAAGTTGAGGACGGCACGGCCGCCACGCTCCTCGCGCTCGTCCTCCGAGACGACGGCGGCCTTGTGCCGCACGCAATCGGCGATCACCGGCACCACGACCTCCGGATCGAGCGCCAGCAGATCGCCGATCTGTCGTTCGAGGCGGTCGAAGAGCCTCGCGTCGCGGATCGCGGCGTACTTGATCACCTCCGCCGCACCAGCCACCAGCTCGCGTCGCGGCAGCGAGCGGAGGACGTCTACGTCCGCCAGCACCAGGCGCGGCTGATGGAACGCCCCGACGAGGTTCTTCCCGAGGACGTGGTTGACGCCGGTCTTCCCTCCGATCGCGGCGTCGACCTGCCCGAGCAGCGTGGTGGGCAGGAGCGCGGTCGGGAGACCCCGGAGAAGCGTCGCGGCGGCGAAGCCGGCGAGGTCGGTCACGACGCCGCCTCCGAGCGCGACGAGCGCGGAGCGGCGCTCGATGCCCGCCTCCAGCAGCCGGTCGTAGATCACGCCGAGCCACGCGAGGTTCTTGTGCTCCTCGCCGTCGGGGATCGCGACCACGATCGGTTCGAAGCCGGCCGTGCGCAGCGAGTCGGTCACGACGTCGCCGTAGAGCGCTCCGACGCGCTCGCTCGTCACGAGCCCGCAGCGCCCGCGGAGGCCGGCGGCGGCGAGCCGCGGCCCGATCTCACCGAGCAGATCCGTGCCGATCAGGACCGGGTACGTCCGCGGGCCGAGCTCGACCGGCACCTCCTCGATCGGCTGCTCCTCGGTCACCCGAGCCTCCGCCACCGCACGCACCATCGGCGCCTCACCGCCCCGCCACGAGCGCCCGCACGCGCTCCACCACCTGGTCGACGCCGAGACCCGCCGTGTCGACGGTGTGCGTCGCCAGCGCGTACACCGGTGCGCGCTCCGCGAGGAGCGCCCGGATCCGCGCCAGCCGGTCATTCGAGCCGTTGCGGCTCGCGAGAAGTGGGCGGCTCGTCCCCTTCCCCACGCGCCGAGCGATGTCCTCCGGCGGTGCGGACAGGCAGACGATCGGGCCTGCGGCGGCGAGCCGCCGGCGGTTGTCGAGGTCGAGCAGGGTCCCGCCCCCGGTCGCGACGACGGCGTCGGGCACCTGACACGCTTCGGCGACGGCCGTGCGCTCGAGCTCGCGGAAGCGGGCCTCGCCCTCGTTGGCGAAGATCTCGGCCACCTTCTTCCCGGCCGCCGCCTCGATCAGCCCGTCGACGTCGACGAACGGACGGCCGAGGACGCGCGCCAGCCGGCGTCCCACCTCCGTCTTGCCCGTCGCCATGAAGCCGGTGAGGATCACCTGCGGCACCTCAGAAGCTCCGCACGTGCTCGAGGTAGCCGTCGAGGTTCCGACGGATCTCGGCGAGCGAATCACCGCCGAACTTCTCGAGGAACGCGTCGGCCACCACGAATGCGACCACCGCCTCGGCGATCACCGCGGCGGCAGGGATGGCGACGACGTCGGAGCGCTCGATGGCGGCCTTCGCCTCGTCCTTCGTGTCGATGTCGACGGAGTGGAGCGGGCTCATCAGGGTCGAGAGCGGCTTGAAGGCGGTCCGGACCACGATCGGCTCGCCGCTCGACATGCCGCCTTCGGTGCCGCCGGCGTTGTTGGTGCGGCGGACGAAGCGGTGCAGGCCGTCGTCGAAGTAGATCTCGTCGTGGACCGCGGAGCCGGCGCGACGTGCCGTCTCGAAGCCGAGGCCGATCTCGACCCCCTTCGCCGCCTGCACGCTCATGAGCGCGTGCGCCAGGCGCCCGTCGAGCTTCCGGTCCCACTGCGCGTGGCTCCCGAGACCCGGGGGGAGCCCGACCGCGACCGTCTCGACCACCCCGCCGAGGGTGTCGCCCGCCTGCTTGCACTCGTCTATGCGGGCCATAACGCGCCGCTCGGCGTCGGCGTCTGCCATCCGGACGGGCGAGTCCTCCGCCCGCT
>CAZLYE010000078.1:0-3071 GCA_964562865.1 uncultured Binatia bacterium (SeqCode)
CTCGCGGGTCCTTGGGGCGACGACGGCGGACCGTCGTCGCCGCCTCCCACTCGTCGACGTGCACCCCCCGATCTCCCCACTTCCACCCCCTGGCGGGACGGCACCAACCCGGCACTAGCCCGGACCACGATGCGGCCGCTCGCGATCGTCGACTACGGGATGGGGAACCTCCGCAGCGTGCAGAAGGCGTTCGAGCGCCTCGGGCACGCGGCCGAGGTGACGCGCGACGCGGAGCGGATCGCCGCGGCGCCGGGCGTCGTCCTGCCCGGGGTCGGGGCCTTCGGTGCCTGCATGGCAAACCTCGCGGGGCTCGGGCTCGTCGAGCCGGTGAAGCACGCGATCGCCGCCGGCCGGCCGTTCCTCGGGATCTGCCTCGGCATGCAGCTCCTCTTCGACGAGAGCGAGGAGTTCGGTCCCGTCGCCGGGCTCGGCGTCCTGCGCGGGCGGGTCGTCCGCTTCGCCGCGGACGCGGCCCGGAAGATCCCCCACATGGGATGGAACTCCCTCCGCATCGTCCGCCGCGCCCCGACGCTGGCCGGGATCGAGGACGACGCGTACGTCTACTTCGTCCACTCCTACTATCCGGTGCCGGCCGACCCGGGTGTCGTCGCCACGACCACGGCCTACGGTCCCGAGTTCGCCTCGAGCGTGGCGCGCGACAACGTCTTCGCGTGCCAGTTCCATCCCGAGAAGAGCCAGCAGGTGGGCCTCCGCCTGCTCGACAACTTCGTCCGCGTCGTCCGCGGAGGCACATGACGGTCTATCCCGCGATCGACCTCCGCGGGGGCCGCTGCGTGCGGCTGCTGCGAGGCGCCTTCGAGCGGGAGACGGTGTACGGCGACGATCCCGTCGCGGTCGCGCGCGGCTTCGTGGCGGCGGGTGCGCGCTGGCTGCACGTCGTCGACCTGGACGGCGCGCGCGCCGGGCGCCCGGTGCAGGCGGCGCTGGTTGCGGCGATCTGCGCCGCGGTGGACGTCCCCGTGCAGGTCGGCGGCGGGCTCCGCGACGCGGCCGCCGTCGCCGCGGTGCTCGCCGCCGGGGCGAGCCGGGTGGTCCTCGGCACGGTCGCCGTCGAGGACCCGGAGCTCGCGCACGCGCTCTGCGACGCGCATCCCGGTCGCGTGGCGCTCGGCCTCGACGCGCGCGACGGCCGGCTGCGCGTCGCGGGCTGGACGGAGGGCTCGGAGCTGACGCCGGCCGCACTCGCGGCGCGCGCGGCAGCCCTCGGCGCGGTCGCCGTCATCTACACCGACGTCGGGCGGGACGGCACGGAGGAGGGGCCGGACCTCGAGGGGACGCGCGCGGTGGCGCGCGCGGCGGGCGTCCCGGTGATCGCCTCGGGGGGCATCGGCTCGGTCGACCACGTGCGCGCCGTGGCGCGGCTCGCTGCCGACGGCGTCGCGGGCGTCATCGTCGGCCGGGCGCTCTACACGGGGGCGGTCCGACTCGCGGACGTGCTCGCCGCGGCGGGAGACGCCTGATGCTCGCGCGGCGGATCATCCCGTGCCTCGACGTGAAGGACGGGCGCGTGGTGAAGGGCGTGCGCTTCGTCAACCTGGTCGACGCGGGCGACCCGGTCGAGGTGGCGTCCCGGTACGACGCCGAGGGCGCGGACGAGCTCTGCTTCCTCGACATCACCGCGTCGCACGAGGGGCGGCCGATCATCCTCGACGTCGTCGCGCGGACGGCGGAGCGCGTCTTCATGCCGCTCACGGTGGGCGGCGGCGTCCGCACCGTCGAGGACGTGCGGGCGCTGCTCAAGGCAGGAGCGGACAAGGTGTCCTTCAACACGGCCGCGGTGGCGCGCCCGGACGTCGTGGGCGAGGCGGCCGAACGCTTCGGCACGCAGTGCGTGGTGGTGGCGATCGACGCCCGCCGGCGCGTCGCCGACGACCCGGCGCGCGGGTGGGAGGTGTTCACCCACGGCGGCCGGACGCCGACAGGGCTCGACGCCGTCGCATGGGCCGCGCGCATGGAGGCGGCCGGCGCCGGCGAGATCCTGCTCACCAGCATGGACCGCGACGGCACCCGCCTCGGCTACGACCTCGAGCTGACGCGCGCGGTGGTCGAGCGCGTGGGCATCCCCGTCATCGCGTCCGGCGGCGCCGGTTCGCTCGACGACCTCCACGCCGGTCTCATGGTCGGCGGGGCGAGCGCGGCGCTCGTGGCCTCGCTCTTTCACTACGGCGAGCACACGGTGCGCGAGGCGAAGGCCCACCTCCGCGCGCGCGGCGTCCCGGTCCGACCGTAGGACGCGATGCCCACGCTGCCCCACGGCTGGCTCTGGGACACGGTCGCGCTCTACGCGCGGGTCTTTCGCCGGGCGGGCGTGCTCGCGCTCCGCAACTGGCCGGTCGGGCTCGTCGTGCTCCTGTACGCGACGCTCCTCTCGGTGGTCCGGATGATCGCGGCTCCGCTCGGGATCCTCGGTGGGCTGCTCCTCTACCTCGCGGCGGTCGCGTGCTTCAGCTCGTGGCTCTCGCTGGCGGAGCAGGTGATCCGGGTGGGCCGGGTCCGTCCGCGCGACGTGCCCGCGGGCTTCGCGGCGTACTTCGGCGACCTCCTGACCGTCGGGTTCCTCTTCTGGGGCCTGCAGCTCATCGCCACCTTCGTGCTGGCGCCCTTTCCCTTCCTGCAGATCGTGTTCGGGCTCGCCGGGTTCGTGTTCCTGAACGCGGTCCCCGAGCTCGTCTACCTCGGCCGCCACGCCGCCGCGGAGCTCCTCATCGAGAGCTACCGCTTCATCGGCGAGAACTGGATCGAGTGGTTCCCGGCCAACGTCGTGCTCCTCGCCACGGTGGTGGGCGTCCTCCGCGTCGTGCCAGGCGGCGTCGTCGCCGACGCGCTGGTGGGCATCCTCCTCTACTTCGGCATGATCGCCCGTGGCCTCCTCTTCCTGGAGCTCGCGACCTCCGGACGCCGAGCCCGGGAATTCCGGCGCCGGGCGGCCGGCTAGGCAGCGGCCCGCGCGGCGCCCGGGGGGCGGCCTCGCGGCGACCTTCGACGCAGGCCGCACGGCGTGCCCGACCGAGACGGTGTGCCGTCGGCCGAGGAGCGGGAGCCGCGAGGCC
>CAZLYE010000079.1:0-4266 GCA_964562865.1 uncultured Binatia bacterium (SeqCode)
GCGTGAGGTACATCGTCACGCCGAGCCAGGCGAAGACCGCCGGCCGGTCGGGCCGGAACGGCAGGCGGCCGAGCGCGTCCGCGACGCTCTCCCGCTCGAAGTCGACGGTGCCGAAGTGGAGATTCGGCGGATCGACGAGACCGGCCGCCGCGAGCCGCGCGCGCTTGGCCGCCTGGCTCTGTGGATGGTCCAGCTCGAACACCTGCACCCGATCGCGCAGGTCGGCGCGACGGAAGGCGAACGTGTCGAGGCCGGCCCCGAGCAGGGCGTACTGGCCGACGCCGCGCTCGACGGCCATCGCCAGGCGGTCCTCCGTGTAGCGCGCGCGCGACAGGACGATCGCAGCCGGCGTGACGGCGCGGAGCGTCCGGGCGAGCACCGTCCGGGCGTCGCCGGGCGGGATCCCCGTCGCGAGCCCCTCGCGCACCCGCCGCTCGGTGAGGGCGGCCATCTCGGCCTCGGTCAGCAGCCGGTGTGCATACGGGTCGTCGATGAGCTTCGGCTCGTCGTGCAGGTGATGCTGCGCGCGGTAGAACGCCGCCGCGAGCGCCGTCTGGCTGTGGCGATCCGCTTGCATGGCTGCGGACTCTATCCGGCGGTGATGGATCAGACCACCACGCTGTCGCGCGTCCGGTAGCGCCGGAGCGCCGGCAGCGTCGCCGCCACCGCCGCGAGCACGCCGAGCGACACGAGGCCGCCGCTCACGACGGAAAACGTCGGGCTCGTGAGCGCGGCGACGAACCCCGACTCCGCCGCCCCGAGCTGGTTCGATGCGCCGATGAAGATCATGTTGACGCCGCTCACGCGGCCGCGCAGCGAATCGGGCGTCGAGAGCTGGATCGCCGTGCTCCGCATGACGACGCTCACCTGGTCCGCCATCCCGACCGTCATGTAGGCGGCGACGGAGAGCGGGAACGAGCGCGACAGCCCGAAGACGATCGTCGCCACCCCGTAGACCGCGACGGCGAGGAGCAGCGCGCGTCCCGCGCGCTCGATGGGCGGGAGGATGGTGAGCGTGAGCGCCATCAGGAGCGAGCCCATCTCGAGCGACGACGTGAGGAGCCCGTAGCCCGTGGCACCGACGTGGAGGATCTCCGTCGCGTAGATCGGGAGGAGCGCGGCGGCGCCGCCGAAGATCACGGCGAGCATGTCGAGCGTCATGCAGCCGAGGATCACCTGCTGGCGACGGACGAATCCGACGCCCTCGCGGATCGCCGGGAGCGTCACCGCGCCGGCGGCGGTCCGCTGCCGGCGCGACGGCAGGAACCAGAGCGTCACGAGCGATGCGGCGATGAGGACCGCCTGGACCGCGTAGACCGTCCCCACCCCCGCCACGGCGATCACCCACCCGCCGAGCGCGGGGCCGGTCGTGAACGCGAGGGCCTGGTTCGTCGACGCGATCGTCACGGCGCGCGGGAAGTCCTCGCGCGACACGAGGGTCGGGAGGAGCGCCGCCCGGGACGGGCTGTCGAAGGCCCACGCGATCCCCACGAGGGCGACGGTGCCGTAGAGCATGGGGAGCGAGGCGGCGCCGCTCTTCGTGGCGACGAAGAGGAGGACCGACGCGGTGAGCGGGACGGACTGCGCGAGCATCATGATCTTCCGGCGGTCGTAGACGTCCGCGACGGCGCCGCCGACGAGCATCAGGCTCACGACCGGCACGAACTGCACGAGGCCGATCAGGCCCAGGTGGAACGCCGAGTGCGAGAGCGCGAACACGTGCCAGGCGATCGCCGCCCTGAGCATCATCATCGCGGTGGCGCTGCAGAAGCGGCTCGCGAGGTAGAGCCAGAGGTCGCGCGAGCGCATGCCGTCAGCGCGACGGCGGGGCGGACAGCTCGACGCCGGCCAGGAAGCCGAGGACGGTGGTGGTGAAGAGCTCGGGCATCTCGAGGGGCAGGTTGTGCCCCGCCCCGGGGAGCATGACGAGCCGCGCGCGCGGGAGGCCGCGTGCGAGGATCACGGAGCCGCCGGGCGGTGTCAGGCGGTCCTCGAGCCCCTGGAGGACGAGCGTCGGGGCGGTGATCGTCCCGAGCCGGGCGGTCCAGTCGTAGGCGCCGAACGCGCGCGCCGTCGCCGCATAGGCCGCCGGGTCGTTCTGGCGCGTCCGGCGCCCGAGCTCGCGGACCGCGTCGGGATGGGCGGCCGCCCAGGCGGGAGCGAAGGCGCGTGCGTCGGGCTCGCGCTCGGGGCCGAAACCCTGCCGCTCGACCTGATCGGCCAGGCGGTGCCACCCGCGCCGCGCCGCCTCGCCCACCTCGCTCGACGTGCTCGCGAGGACGAGGCTCGCCGTGCGCTCCGGGAAGTCGAGCGCGAAGCGCTGGCTCACGACCCCGCCGCCCGAGTGGCCGACGAGGTGCGCGCGCGGCTCGCCCAGGTGGTCGAGGAGGGCGGCCAGGTCGCGTGCGAAGAGCGCCGCGTCGTAGGGGCCCGGCGGCTTCGCGGACGCCCCCGCGCCGCGCAGGTCCCAGCGGAGCACACGATGGTGTGCGGCGAGCGCGTCGACGTGCGGGGTCCAGTACTCGAGCGACCCGCCGAGCCCGTGCGTCAGCACGACGAGGCTTCCGCGCGCGCCACGGACCTCGTGGTGCAGCGTGACCCCGCCGACCGTCGCGTCCATGCCGTTCCCGATAACGGACGGCCGGGGGAGGCGTCCAGCGCTCGCTCGTACTCGCGAGGGTCGGCTGGGGGGAGGTTCGGGCTTCCGGGGCGGTCAGCGGGAGCGCGCGACCCCGACGCGGTGGCAGAACCCGCCGACCGGGCAGACCGAGCAGCGTGGCGAGATCGGCTGGCAGACGTTCTGTCCGAACGCGACCAGGAGGTCGTTCAGCGGGATCCAGTGCCGGCGCGGCAGCTTCGCGCGGAGCGCCCACTCCGTCCGCTCGGGCGTCGCCGTGCGCACGAAGCCGAGGCGGTTGGAGATGCGGTGGACGTGCGTATCGACGCAGATCCCGGGCAGCTGGAACGCGAACGTGACGACCAGGTTCGCCGTCTTCCGCCCGACGCCGTGGAGGGTGAGGAGCGCGTCGAGATTTGGCGGCACGCGCCCGTCGAAGCGCTCCGTCAGCTCGCGGCAGACGCGCAGGATGACGCGCGCCTTCGTCCGGTAGAAGCCGACCGGGAAGATCGTGCGCTCGATGTCGCGGCGGGCGACACGGAGCATCGTCGCCGGCGTGTCGGCGAGGGTGAACAAGCGTGCGGTCGCGGGGCCCGTGGTCTCGTCGCGCGTCCGGAGGGAGAGGAGGCAGCCGATCAGGATCCGGAACGGGTCGCGGTCCGTCGCATCGGCCACGGCGGCGAGCGCGGTCGTGCGCCATCCCGGCATCACGCGCCGCAGACGCGCGATCACCTGGTTCATCGTCCGCGCTTCCATCGGCGCGCGCACGGCCCGCGCGAGCCACGCGGGCGGGCGGGATGCCGCGGGACGCGTCAGTCGCGGACCGCGACGCCCTGATGCCATCCGGGGAGCCGCGAGCGGAGCGCGGTCAGTCGGAGGCCCACCCCGGTGAGCGTCCGCCGGAAGAGGGGGAAGTCGAACATCGTGTCCCAGGGATGGGCGGTGAACCGGCGGAGGATCGGGCTCACGACCGGGACGTCGGCGAAGAACTCGCTCGAGAGCTCCTCGAAGAGGAAGAGCCCGCCCGGCCGGAGGACCCGGCGGACCTCGGACAGCGCGCGTCGCCAGCCCGGGACGTGGTGGAAGATGGTGAGCTCGAAGACGGCGTCGTAGGAGCCGTCCTCGGCCTCGATCCGCTCCGCGTCGCCGACCCACAGGCGGACGATCGGCGTGTCCTGGCTGGAGAGGCGCTCGCGCGCTCGCACGATCTGCTGCTCGTCGAGGTCGAACGCGTCGATCGCGTCCGGGTTGAAGCGGCGCGCGATCTCGCGGACGCCGTCGCCGCGGCCGCAGCCGATCTCGAGCACGCGGCTCACCGCCGGGGCGCAGGCCGCGTCCCGGAGCCAGCCCATGGTCGAGCGGAGCAGGGCGCCCCGGACGGGGTTGTTGACGAGCGCGAGCTCGACGGGGTTGAGCTTCACTGCTCCAGTGGTACCAGAAGTCGGGCGCAGTGCCACGCGCCCGGTGCCTCAGGGCGCGGCGAGGTCACGCCGCTCCGGCCTCTCGTCCGCGGGCCCCCGGTACGGCATCACGACCCAGAGCACGATGTAGACGACGAGCCCGGGCCCGCCGATCAGCGTCCCCAGGACGAACGCGAGCCGGAGGATCGTCACCGAGATGCCGAACTGCTCGGCGAGCCCGGCGCACAC
>CAZLYE010000080.1:0-5653 GCA_964562865.1 uncultured Binatia bacterium (SeqCode)
CACTGCTCCAACGTCTCCCGCTCGGTGTCCGTCACCACCAACGCCGCCTTCGGCCGTCCGCCCGCCATGCCGTCCCCTCCTCATAGCAGGAGACGAACGACCGCAATTAGTATTCAACGAACTTCGGACTCGGGACACTAGGAGGAACTTGGCGAACTCGCGACAGCTCGGCGCCTGCAGCAGATACCGATCCGCCTTTCCCTGGCCTTCGCCTCCGGATGATTCCCGCGATCATCGCCTTCACAGCCGGATCTGTTCGTCGCATCCTGATACGCCACCGCGACCTATGCGGTCACCCTGTCGACGTTCGCCGCGTCGAGTTGTGCCTCGATCGTGGCGCGGGTGAGGTCCCGGAGCCGCACCATCTCGGGCCAGCCCTCCGCCTGCGGCCAGATCGGGGCGCCGATCGTCACCTGCACGGCATGCCGGCGCGGGAGCCATGCGGCGGCTGGAAGCAGATCCCGGCTCCCCCGGATGGCAATCGGGATGATCGGGCGGCCGGACTCGACCGCCGCCTTGAATCCGCCGAGACGGAAGGGCAGCAGCCCCGGCGTCCGCTGGAAAGTGCCCTCCGGAAACACGAGCAGCGAGGTGCCGCCCCGCAAGGCGGCGCTCACCGCGGCGGCATCCGCGACACTCGCGGTGAGCGCGAAGCGCTCGACGGTGAGGTACCCGATCTTGCGGATGGCCGTCGCCACGAGCGGCGTCCGCAGGAGCTCCCGCTTGGCGACGAAGAGGAACCGTCGCGTCGGCGGCAGAGCGGCGAGGAGCACGACCGAATCGACATAGCTCGCGTGGTTCGGAGCCAGCACCGCGGCCTCGACCCCGATCAAGTGCTCGAGCCCCTCGACACGCAGGCGGCACCCTGCGAGCGCGAAAAGCGCCCGGCAGAACGCTCGCAGCACCCGGTCGGCAGGACGTCCTGCCTGCGCGAGGGCGAGCAGGCCCCAGAGCAGGGGGAACCCGATGGCGAGGAGGCTGCCCACCCACAGCCCGTAGACGAGTCGGCGCGCGCCTGCAGCCGCGGTCCGGAAAAACGCGCGCGCGTCTGCGAGCAGCAGGCGCACCATCTGCCAGAAGGCCGGGCGCCTTCCGCGCGCAAGTGTCCCCGCGAGGTAGCCGTCCCGCGTCGCGCTGCGGCGGATCTTGCCGCTCGACGTCTTCAGCACGGACCGCGGCGGGACGATGGCGACCACGTCGGGCGGCAGGCCGAGCGTGGTGACGACTCGATCGACGACCGCGCTGCGGATGGCCTCGTGGCGTGCGGCCGGCTCGCGCGTCTCGGCGACGACCACGAGACGCTCGGTGCCCGCCTCCGGATCCGGGGCGCCGAACGCCGCGACGCAGCCTTTGCGCACACCCGGGATGTCCCCCACGACCTCCTCCACCTCCTGCGGATAGAGGTTCCGGCCGCCCTTGATGATCATGTCCTTCTGCCGGCCGGTGACGAAGAGCTCGCCGTCCGCGACGTAGCCGAGGTCGCCGGAGTCCATCCAGCCGTCGTGCATGACGGCGCGGGTGGCCTCGGGGCGTCGGAAGTAGCCGGCGGTCACGGAGGGTCCGCGGAACTCGATACGGCCCTCGAGGCGCTCGGGGAGCGGCCGACCAGCCGCATCGACGATGCGCACCTCGTGCCCCGCGAGCGGTCGCCCGCACGCGACGAAGCGGAGCGGGTTCGGATCGCCCGCCGGCGCAGGGACCGCCTCGCGTCGTGACTGGAAGGAATCCCGCACGATCCGATCGACACGCGCGCCGCGCCCCATCGGCGGGACCGTGAGCGCGACCGACGACTCGGCGAGCCCGTAGACCGGGCACATCGCGTCGGCTCGGAAGCCGTACCGCGCGAAGCGGCGCGTGAAGCGCTCGATGGTGTCCGGGCTCACCGGCTCGGAGCCGTTGAACGCAAGGCGCCAGCTCGCGAGGTCGAGCCCCTCGATCTCGCGATCGTCGATCCGCCGTGCGCAGAGCTCGAAGGCGAAGTTCGGCGCCGGGGACACGGTTCCCTGGCGCCCGTGCAGCGTCCAGAGCCAGCGCGCGGGCCGCGCGAGGAAGGCCAGGGGCGAGAGGATCGCCACCGGGACCCCGAAGTAGAGCGCCGTGAGCCACGTCCCGATCAGGCCCATGTCGTGATAGAGCGGAAGCCAGCTGACGCCGACGTCGTCGGGACGGAGCTCGATCGCCGCCCCGATCGCAGTGATGTTCGCCAGCAGGTTGGCGTGCGTGAGGGGCACGCCCTTCGGCTCCCCGGTGCTGCCGGACGTGTACTGGATGAGCGCGTGATCGGACGCCGCCCGTCGGACGCCGGCGAAGCTCGCTCCCTCGACGGCGAGCGCATCGGCGGTGAGCACCTCCTTCAGGCAGGGCAGACGCGGCCGGAGGAGGGCCGCGACCCGGACGGCGGCCGGGAACGTCACGAGCCAGCGCGCCTCCGCGTTCTCGAGGATGCCGGTCTGCCGGCGCGCATACTCCTCGATCTGATCGGGACGAAACGGCGGGTAGATCGGGACCGGGACGCCCCCGGCGACGAGCACCCCGAAGAACGCCTCGAAGAAGGCCCGCTCGGTCCGAAGCATGAGGGCGACGCGCTCACCAGATTCGAGCCCCCGCTCGGCGAACCCCGCGGCGATGGCCGTCGCACGCCGCCACAAGTGCCCGTAGGAGATCTCGTGCTCCGCCCCGTCGTCCTCGCGGACGAACACCGTGACGCGCTCGGGATTCCGCTCCGCGTGCCAGCGCAGCGCCTCGTCGAGCGTCCGCGTCGAGGCGGGTGCCGCCACGCCCGGGAGCGCCGGCCCGACGCGCTCCGGAACGCGCTCGGCCGGTGCCGTCGCGCCCGAGCGCAACGCCGCGACCAGGTCCCGCGCGCTCACGGCCTCGGCCATGACCGCGTCCGGGAGCCGCACGCCGAAGGCGCGTTCCAGACGGACGAGCAGCTCGACCCGCTCGAGACTTCCGAGGCCAAGGTCGCGCTCGAGGGCATCGTCGAGGGCGACGCGCCCCTGGGCGCGTACCCCGCCGAGTTCGGCGAGGAGTCCGGCGAGGAGGGCCAGTACCTCGCGCTCGACATCCCGGCGATCACCGTCCAGACCCACCGCCCCCTCGTCCCGGGATCGGGAACCCGCGGACGCAATCGACGATCCCGAGGGCACCGAACTCGTCAGCATCGACAGCCTAGCAGCCCACGTGCCTGCCCGTCCGACTATCGCTGCCGGGGCCCGGTCCTCCTGCTCGGCGAGGCTCGTTCTCATTCGCGCGAACCTCTCTCACGCCCCGGTCGCACCCAGGTCAACGGATCGTGGCGATCTGGCGCGCACCGGATGGCACGGAAGCGGCTACGACGGCGAGGGAGGATTGAGGCATGATCCTCAATGAGCGCGATGCCGCCCTGAAGGATGCGGTTCTGGAGGAGCTTCGCGCCGACCCGCGGGTGAACGAGGCGGAGATCGGGGTGGCAGTCGAGGACGGCGCCGTCACCCTCACGGGGCGCGTGGCCAACGAGGCGGAGAAGCTCGCGGCCCAGGAGGCGGCCCATCGCGCGAAGGGTGTGTTCGACGTCGCGAATGACATCCGTGTTCGCGTTCGGTTCGCGCTCGGCCGGAACGATACCGACCTGGCGCAGGCGGTGCGGGAGGCTCTGGACCGCACCCTCGGACCCGCGTCTCGGCACATCCAGTCCACGGTGGACGATGCCCGTGTCACGCTCGAGGGGATTGTCGAGGTCCCGCACCATCGGGACGACGCCGAGCGAGCGGTCCGTCGTCTTGCGTTCGTGATGGATGTCTCGAACAACCTGGTCCTACCCGAGCCTGCCCAGGAGTCCGGCTGATCTCGGGTGGGCGCCCCTTCACGGCGGCCGGAGCAGTAGGACTGGCCCGCTCACGTGCTGGACGGTCCGGCGCGCGACGCTGCCGAGTACCAGGCCAGGTAGACCTCGCCGGGCATGCGTCGTCATGACCGTCATCGCGCCCGGCTGGTCCGCTGCGTAGCCGACGATGCCGACCGCAGGGGGGCCGACGAGCACGAGCGACTCGATCCGCCGACCAGGGCACCGGTGCGCCGTGACGACTCGCGTCAGGTAGGCGCGCGAGTCCTCCTCGAGCTGTGTGACAATGGCGAGACTGTCCTCCGAGGCGAAGTCGAGCCCGGCGAGCTCGACTACATGCAGCAATACGAGAGGAACCGAGAAGCAGTCGGCAAGCGCCTCCGCCATCGGCAACGCGCTCTCGGCGACATCTGAGCCGTCGAGCGGTACGACGACACGCGTCAGCGACGGCGGCGCACGGGTCCCAGACACATCCGGCCCGACCAGCATCAACGGCGTCTTGGTCGTCTGCAGCACTCGGTCCGCCACGCTGCCGTGCCTCCATCGCGTGAGGCCTGAGCGACCGTGCGTCGCGAGCGCGATGCAATCCATTCGCTCGCGCTCGGCGTAGCCGACGATCTCCACTGGCGCGACGCCTTCACTCACCGCAAACCGCGTGCGGATCCCCGCCGCTTCGAGCGTGGCGCGGCGCTCGGCGAGGTACATCTCCGCACGCCGGGTGTTCGCACTAACGACCTCGTCGAGGCCGGAAACGGGGCTGCCCGTCAGGAGACGGGGTCGGCTCGTCACGTGCAGGAGGGTGACCTCCGCCTCGAACCTGCGCGCGAGTAGCTCGACGAACGGAAGCACCTTTTCTGCGAGCGTTGATCCGTCGAGTCCCGCGAGAATCCGTTCGATCATCGCGTCACGACGCCGCCCGTTGCGTCCACGCCTCGAGCTGCTGCACGGGCCACGTGTTCGCGACCTCCGACTTCTCGAGCCAGGCGCGCCGCGCGACCGCCCACGCCGAGGGGCATACACGCGAGCTGGTCGAGGACGTGCGTATCCGTGTCGATCGCAACCGCCACGCCGAGATCGTGTGCGCGCCGGGCCTGTCGGTCGTTCAGGTCGAGACGCGTCGGCTGCGCGTTGATCTCGACCGCCTTTCCGTGCCGCCGCGCCGTTCGGAGCACGCGGTCGATGTCGACGTCCACCCCCGCTCGGGTACCGAGGAGGCGCCCGCTCGGGTGCGCGAGGATGTCGACGTGTGGGTTCGCCAGCGCGCGGCACATCCGACGGGTCATCTCGGCCCGCGGGCGCTTGAGCGCGACCTGAAGGATGGACCGACCGATGAAGCGTCTCTCTCCTGATGCCATCAGGCTGCACGCAGAGAGGCGCTCGCCGAGGGCGCGCCTCATCTCCCGCTGCAGCCATCATGCCAGCATCGGACGAGGCCCCGATCTACTGAAGGACAACTCCGTGATTCTCAGGCACGAGAGAAGGCCCTCCCCTCGTTCCGAGCCATCGGATCATCCGCGATGATGCCGCAGCGCCTCCGGCGGCCATGCCCCCTCTTCGTCGTGGCGCCGCCAACCTCGTAGTGCGAGATACCCGCCGAGCATGCCGCCCAGGTGCGCAAAATGCGCGACGCCCGCCTCCGTCCCGAGGACGCCGTTGGCGAGCTCGATCGCCCCGTACAACGTCACGAAGAGCCATGCGGGCATCGGGACCGGTGGAAAGATGAGCCTGACGATCCGACGCGGATAGAGGACGCCGAACGCGAGCAGGACGCCGAAGATGCCACCCGACGCTCCGACGGTCGGGTACGGCCTGGCGTGTGGGGATACGGAG
>CAZLYE010000081.1:0-3861 GCA_964562865.1 uncultured Binatia bacterium (SeqCode)
TTCCTGATCCTGATGGCGGGCTCCACGGTGGTCGACTACGTCGTGGCCCGAGCGGCTGTCAAGGAAAAACGCCGGGGGCGGGTGTCACCGTACGTGCGGCGCGGATACGGCGGCCGGGAGCACGCCGTCCGGGAGGGGCGCCAGGGCGGTGAGCCTCACGGGCACGTGGCCTGCCCAGCACGGCCAGCCGAGGTCCTCTGGATCGTCCAGCGGGCCACCGGCGCGGATCTTCGCCGACGCCTCGAGGATGGGCAGGCGGAGAACCATCGTCGCCCGAAGCTCCTTCCGGCTCGGCGGGCGCACCTCGCGCCACCGTTCGGGAAACACGTGCTCGACGACGGCCTCGAGCGCCTGGAGCTGCTCCGCCTCGTCGGTCACCTCGCTCGCGACGCCGAGGATCACGACGGAGCGATAGTTCATCGAGTGGTGAAACGCCGAACGGGCGAAGACGAGGCCGTCGAGCAGCGTGACCGTCACACAGACCGGGATGCCCTCCCGGAGCCCGCGGAGCATCCGGCTCGCCGCGGACCCGTGGACGTAGAGGGCGTCCCCGACGTGCGCGAACGTGGTCGGGATCACGTAGGGCTGCCCGTCGTGCACGAACGCGACGTGGCAGACGAGGGCCTCGTCGAGGATCGCGTCGATCGTCGCGCGCTCGAAGGAGCCGCGCGCGGGAAGGCGGCGGAGCCGGGTGCGCTCGGTCGCGATCAGGTCCGCCATTGCGCGCGCTCCACGATTTTGTTACAGTACAAACTGATGAACATAGTGGCACAATATGGCATCCGGGGACAGGGTGCAACCGCGATCGTCACGAGCGTGGAGACGGCGATCCGTGAGGGGCGCCTGGAGGCCGGCGCGTCGCTGCCGACCGTCCGGGAGCTGGCGCGGGCGCTCCGGGTGAGCCCGACGACGGCTGCCGCCGCCTATCGCACGCTCCGCCTGCGGGGCCTCGTCCAGGCACACGGGCGCCGCGGC
Organism: uncultured Binatia bacterium (SeqCode); assembly: GCA_964562865.1. Lineage (GTDB taxonomy): Bacteria > Desulfobacterota > Binatia > DP-6 > DP-6 > CAZLYE01. The sequence goes on from CAZLYE010000081.1 coordinate 976, forward strand.
ACTCGCGTGAGCCCGCGGCCGCCGCTTCCCGTCCGCAGCCCGGCTCCCGCTCCGTCGCACCTGCGGGACGTGTCGCTCGGAAATCCCGACCCGGCCCTGCTCCCATCGCTCGACCGGGCGCTCGGCCGTCTCGGGCGGCGCTCGGGGCTCTACGGCGAAGCGGCCAATCGCCCGCAGCTTCTCGCCCTCGCGGGGCGCCGGCTCGACGCCGAAGGACTTCCGCACGACGCGCTCGCGGTCGTCGGCGGCGCCCTCGACGGGATCGAACGGGTCCTCCAGGCACACCTCCGCGCCGGCGACCGCGTCGCGGTCGAGGACCCGGGCTACGTGGCGCTGCTCGATCTGGTTGCCGCGCTCGGCCTCACCGCGGAGCCGGTCGCGGTGGACGACGCCGGACCCGAGCCCGAGGCGCTGGCGCGAGTCCTCCGCAGCGGCGCCCGGGCATTCCTCCTCACGCCGCGTGCCCAGAACCCGACCGGCGCCGCGCTCGATCCCGCGCGCGCGCGCGACCTCCGCCGTGTCCTCGCGCGCCACGCCGACGTCCTCGTGATCGAGGACGACCACGCGGGTCCGATCGCGGGCGTCGAGGCGGTGTCGCTGTGCCACGGCCGCGAGCGCTGGGCGCTCGTGCGGTCGGTGTCGAAGTCGCTCGGGCCCGACCTCCGGCTGGCGATCCTGGCCGGCGACGAGACGACCGTCGCGCGTGTCGAGGGACGGCAGAGCGTGGGCACCGGTTGGGTGAGCCACATCCTCCAGGACCTCGTCCTCGCGCTCTGGTCGGACCCGGCGACGGAGAGCATCCTCGCCCGCGCGGCCCGAGCGTACACCGCGCGCCGGGACGCGCTCCTCCGTGCGCTCACCTCGCGCGGCATCGCGGCGCACGGGCGCTCGGGGCTGAACGTGTGGGTGCCGGTCCCCGAGGAGGCCGCGGTGGTCGCCGCGCTCGCCCACGAGGGCTGGGCCGTGCGGGCTGGCGAGCGGTACCGAGTCCGCGCGGCGCCGGCCGTGCGCATCACGGTCTCCGCGCTCGCCCCCCGGGACGCCGGACGCCTCGCCGACGCGCTCGCGCGCACGCTCCGCCCCGAGGGGCGCCGCGCGTCGGCCTGACGGCGCCTGCTTCGTTGCGCGCCGCCGGCCGCCTTGGCATATGGGCCCGACGGAGGGACGAGCGCATGAAGGGGACGAAGGGAGCACTCATCGCGAGCGCTGCAGCGGGCCTGATCCTCGGAGGGCTGGTGCTGGCGCGTGCGGACGAGAAGAAGAGCGGTGGCGACATGATCCACTGCGCGGGGGTGAACTCCTGCAAGGGGCAGGGCTCCTGCGCCGGTGCCGGCAACAGCTGCGCGGGAATGAACTCGTGCAAGGGCAAGGGCGTCGTCGACATGAGCAAGGAAGACTGCCTGAAGAAGGGCGGGAAGGTCGTCGAGCCGAAGAGCTGAGCGTGGGGACGGGGGCGGCCCGCCGCCCCCGTCCGTCTCGATGAGCACCTTCCCCTACCTCGGCCACGGTATCGGGCTCCGGACGAGGCACTTCCCGCGCGTCCTCGACGGCACGGCCCACGTCGCCTGGTTCGAGGCGATCTCGGAGAACTTCATGATCCGCGGCGGCCGGCCGCTGCGCGTCCTCGAGCGGGCGCGGCAGGACGCCCCGCTCGTCCTCCACGGCGTGTCGCTGTCGCTCGGCTCGACCGACCCCCTGAACGAGGGCTACCTCGCCCGGCTCGGGGAGCTCGTCGCGCGCTTCGAGCCGGCCTGGGTGTCCGACCATCTCTGCTGGGGGAGCTTTGGCGGCCACTACGCGCACGACCTGCTGCCGCTCCCCTACACGGAGGAGGCCCTCGCGCTCGTCGCCGCGCGCGTCGCCGAGGTCCAGGAGCGGCTCGGGCGCCGCATCCTGGTCGAGAACGTCTCGAGCTACCTCGAGTTCGCGCACTCGAGCATGCCGGAGTGGGAGTTCCTCGCCGCGGTCGCGGAGCGGGCCGACTGCGGCATCCTTCTCGACGTGAACAACGTTTACGTGAGCGCCGCCAACCACGGATTCTCGGCGGAGGAGTACCTCGATCGGCTGCCGCCCGCGCGGATCGGGCAGATCCATCTGGCGGGCCACAGCGACCGGGGGACGCACCTCCTCGACACGCACGACGCGCCGGTGGTGGAGGCGGTGTGGCGGCTCTACCGCCGGGCGCTCGGACGGTTCGGGCGGGTGTCGACGCTGGTCGAGTGGGACGATCGGATCCCCGAGCTCGATGACGTCGTCGCGGAGACCGAGCGGTCGCGGGCTGCGGAAGCCGAGGTGCTGGGTGCGCGCGCCCGCTCTGCGTGAGCTCCAGGCCGCGTTCTGGCGCGCGCTCGCGACGCCGGGAGAGCCCGACGCGCGTCTCCTCTCCCTGATCCGGCCGACGGCGACGCTCGCGCCGGGAGACCGGGTCGGCATCTACGCCGGCATGTACCTCGCGCGCATCGTCGACGCGCTCCGCGAGGACTTCCCGAAGCTCGCAGCGCTCCTCGGCGAGGAGCCGTTCGCCGACCTCGTGCGCGACTACCTGGGCGAGCGTCCGTCCCCGGAGCCGTCGATACGGCACGTCGGCGGCGCGCTGCCCGCGTACGTCGCCGCGCGCCGGCCCGGGTGGCTCGCCGACGTCGCGCGGCTCGAGTGGGCCCGCCTCGAGGTGTTCGACGCCCCCGACGCGACGCCGCTCCCGCCCGCCGCCCTGCTCGAGGTCCCCGCGGAGGACTGGCCCGGCCTCCGCTTCGCGCTCGTCCCCGCGTTCGCGCGGCTGGTGACGGTCTCTCCGGTGCACCGCCTGTGGTCCGGCGGGTCACCTCCCTTCGCTCCCGAGCGGACCGCGCTCCGCATCTGGCGCGAGGGCTTCGCGGTCTACCAGAC
>CAZLYE010000082.1:0-4137 GCA_964562865.1 uncultured Binatia bacterium (SeqCode)
CGACCCGCGACGCGTTCGCCGAGCCCACGCAGGTCGTCGTGGATGCCCGCGGCCGCCGCCAGTACCAGGGCCAGCAGTCCGGCGGCGGCCGCGAGCGCCAGCAGCCGCTGCTCGCGCGCGGTCCGGCCCCCGACCCACGTCCGCACCCGCAGCATCGCGTCCGTCACGACTCGGTCCCCGTGGCCGCGCGCCGCGCCGCACGTAGGCGGAACTCGACGTGCCGTCCGTCGACGGTGGTGCGTGTCTCCTCCGCGGTCACCTCGCCCAGGTACGGCGAGGTCGCGAGCGCGCGGCGCAGTAGGTCGACCGCCTCGAAGCTGTCGCAGCGCCCGTGCAGGAGGACGGCGTCGGGCGCGACGGTGAGCTCGTCCAGGTCGAGCCGCATCGCCGGGGGAACGCGCGCGCTCAGCTCGCGGAGCAGCTCGAGCACGCTCGTCCGGCCGCCGAGCCGGACCTCGCGCCGCGCGGTGGCGGCGACCGCCGCGTCGAGCTGCGCGCGCGGCGCGACCAGGCGCACGCCGGGCAGCGCCGCGGCCGCCTCGGCGCGGATCGCGCTCGTGAGCCGGGCGTCCTGCCGCGCGAGATCCTGGCGGACGAGCCCCACGTCGAGCGCGCCGAGCCCGACGGCGAGCGCGGCGAGCGCGGCGGCCCGGCGGAGGGACGCCTGCCCGACCGGCGGGCGGTCGGCGAGAGCGAGGCCGAGACGCGCCCGGCGCCCGGCGCCCGCGACGAGGCCCGCGACGACGGCGCAGGCCGACAGCGTTTCGGCCGGCACGCGCAGCGGGAGCCGGGCCGCGTCGGCGAACGGCACGACGCGCACGCTGGTCTCCGCGGCGAGCGCGTCCGCGAGCGCGCCGTCCGCGTCCGCGCCGGCGAGGACGATCGTCCGCGGGGCGTCGCCGAGGGCGGCGAGCGTCCAGCGCACCTCGGCCGCGAGCGCGTGCGGATCCCGTGCGTCGGCGCCGAGCGCGCGCAGGCCCGCGAGGCGGCCGTCGCGTCGCACCACGACCGCACTCCGCGCGCCGTCGGCGACGAGCAGCGCCGCGTCGTCGGCGAGCAGGTTCCACGCCGGGAGCGGGGCGAGCTCGATGCGCGCTGGCTCGATCCCCGCAGCCGCGAGCAGCGCGCGGTGCGCCTCGAGGTCCGCCTCGCGCGCGGCGACGGCCAGCACCGCGGTGCCGCCGTCCACCGGCCCGAGGGGGACGCACGCCACCGTCACGCCGTCGCCGTCGACCGGGAGCTGGCCGAGCAGCTCGAGCGGCGCCGTGCGCGCGATGCGCCGGCGGTCACGGAACGGGAGCACGAGGATCCGGTGGGTGACCGCGTGCGCGGGCAGCGCCGTGAGAACGAGGTCGGGGTGCGGCCGCGCGATGCCGGCGAGCACGCCGGGGAGGGCGTCGGGCGCGGGCACGGGGACGTGCTCGATCGCGGTCAGGCGGAGGGCGCCGAAGGTACGCTCGCCGCGCGCGACCCGCAGCTCGGCGTCGGCGATCTCGACCGCGAGGAGCCGCATTCAGGAGCCCATCGGGAGCATGACCGTCGTGGCGAGCTCCTCCGTGCCGCCGGCGCCGTCGTCGACGCCGAGCGTGACCTCGACGGCCCGCGGCAGCCCGGGCGTCGTCCACGCCGCTTTCCACGCCGTCCCGTCGAAACAGCGCACGCGGAAGACCTTCACGTCCGCGAGCGCTGCCACGCCGGCCGGCTCGTGCGTGTCCGGCGCGGCGAAGCGGCTCGCCGCGCGCCGGACGAGGATGCCGCGTCCCGCGGCCGCGGGCTCGACGCGGTAGGAGAGGATGCGGGTCTCGTCGCCCGCGACCGACGCGAGGCGGAGCGCCGACCACGGCGACCCCGGATCGGGCGGCGCCGCGACGACGAACCGGTCGGGCGCCCCGGGCAGCGTGCCCGCGACCGCGCCGTCGAGCTCGTCCGCGATGCGCAGGAGGAGCCCGCGCAGCGCCGCGGTCCGCTCCGCGGCACGCGTCGCGCGCGCGCGCGCCGCGGCCGCGCGCGCGACGGTGCCGTAGAGCGCGCTCAGCACGAGCACGGTGATCGCGAGCGCGACGAGCGTCTCGAGGAGGGTGAAAGCAGCGAGCTGCCTCTCTGGGCGCTCCAGGGCGGAGGCCGACCGCGGGAGCGGTCGTCTCGGCCGACGGGGTCCGGGGGCATCGGAAGCGCGCAGCGCCCGAAGGGCGCGAGCACTGGACGGGCCCCCGGATCCGTTAAAAGTCCTTGCTGTCCAGGTCCGCAAACTTCCCCTCACCGCCCTCGACCCCGTCGGCGCCGAGGGACTTGAGCGCGAAGCGGTCGCCGTTCGCGACGTAGACGTAGGGATGCCCCCACGGGTCGGGCGGGACGCGCTGCAGGTAGCCGTCCGGGTTCCAGACGTGCGGGACGGGCGGACGGTCGGGCTTGTGGACGAGCGCGTCGAGGCCCTGCTCGGTGGTCGGGTAGCTCCCGGCGTCCATCAGATAGAGGTTGAGGGCCTGCTCGATCCCCTTCATGTCGGCCATGGCCTTCGCGCGCCGGGCCTCCTCCGTGCGGCCGAGGATCTTCGGCGCGACGATCGTCGCGACGAGCGTCAGGATGAAGATCACCACCATCATCTCGAGGAGGGTGAAGCCGCGGCTCCGCTTCATCGGACGAGACCGTTCAGGTCGAACAGCGGGAGCAGGACCGCGGCGACCAGCGCGAGGACGACGGCGCCCATCGCGAGGACGAGCACGGGCTCGACGAGCGCCGTGAGCGCCGCGACGCCCGCCTCGACCTCGCGCTCGTACGCGGCCGCCGCGTGCTCGAGCATCTCGCCGAGCGTGCCGCTCCGCTCGCCCGCCGCAGCGAGACGGACGAGGAGCGGCGGGAGGAGTCCGCTCCGCCGGAGCGCGGGCGCGAGCGCTTCGCCGCGGCGGACGGCCTCGCGCGCGTCCGCGAGCGCGTCGCCGATGGGGCGGTTGGCGGCGGCCGCGCCCGCGATGCCGAGCGCGGACTCGAGCGGCACGCCGCCGCCGAGGAGCGTCGCGAGCGTGCGCGCGACCCGCGCCACGGCGGCCTTCGCGGCGAGGCGGCCCGCCACCGGGACGCGGAGCAGTGCGGCGTCGAGGCGCGCGCGACCGGCCGGCGCGGCTGCCCACCGTCGCGCGGCCCAGGTGCCCAGGGCACCCGCCGCGAGGAGAGCCCACCACGTCCGACGCAGCGCTGCCGTCGCGGCGATCAGGATGCGCGTCGCGAGCGGCAGCTCCGCGCCGGCGTCGTGGAAGAGCGTCGTCAGCTCGGGCACCACCCACGCGACGAGGAAAGCCAGCACCGCGGCCGTTGCCGCCGTCATGACGGCCGGGTAGGTGAGCGCCGCCCGGACGCGCGCGCCGACCGCCGCGGACGCCTCGGTGTGGCCGGCCAGGCGCGCGAGCACCGCCGCGAGCGCGCCGCTCGCCTCGCCGGCGCGGACCAGGTCGCGGAAGAGAGGCGGGAAGACCCGCGGACTCGCGGCGAGCGCGTCGGCCAGGGTCTCGCCCTCGTGGAGCTTCGCCCGCGCGACGGTGAGCGCGCGCACGAGCGCCGGATGGTCCGCCTGCTCCGCCACCGCGCCGAGGGCCTCGGCGACCGGCACGCCCGCGCCGACGAGCGTCGCGAGCTGGCGGGTCGCGGCCGCGAGTTCGCCCGCGCCGAGCCGGCGCACCGTCCATCCCGGGCCGGCGGCCTGCTCGCGGAGGTCGGTCGGGTAGAAGCCGCGCGTCCGGAGCTCGTGCCACGCGGCCCGCGACGTCTCCGCGTCGATCACGCCGCCCCGCGACCGTCCGCCCTCGGTGAGCGCGCGATACGTGAAGACCGGCATCAGGCGTCCTCGTCCTGGGTCACGCGCAGCACCTCCGCGACCGTGGTGACGCCCGCCCGGACCTTCGCGAAGCCGTCGTCGCGGAGCGTCGGCATGCCCGCCGCCGTCGCGTGGCGGCGGACGGCGGCGGCGTCGGCGCGCGCCATGACGATCGCGCGCACGGCGTCATCGAAGGGGAGGAGCTCGTGGATCCCCGTCCGCCCGCGGTAGCCCGTCCCGCGGCAGGCGGGACAGCCCGGGCCGGCGTGCACGAGCACGTCCGGGACGCCGGCCCCGAGGGCACGCCGCTCCTCCTCGTCCGGTGGCGC
>CAZLYE010000083.1:0-5815 GCA_964562865.1 uncultured Binatia bacterium (SeqCode)
CCGCCGTCGGCGCACATCGAGCAGGCGGCCGCCAAGAAGGTCTACGAGAAGGAGCGCATCCCGATCGCGACGCTCGCCGAGCGTGTTCGCCACGTGGTGCAGGCGGCGTTCGCCGGACGGCGGATCGTCATCTTCTCGGGCGGCGAGTCGAAGGACACCGCGTCGATCCTCGACGAGGTGCGCGCGATCCGCGACGGGGGCGGCTTCGGCTCGATCATCGGCCGGAACTCGTTCCAGCGCCCGCGCAGCGAGGCGCTCGACTTCCTCCGGCAGGTGATGGACGTCTACGCCGGGAAGACGAAGTAGGCGCGCGCGCGAGCGGGGGGGACATGTCATGGCGGTGAACGTCGAGAGTCTGTCGAGGGACTTCCTCCGGGTGTGCGAGGTGGCCGCGGTCGAGTGCGCCCGGACCATGGGGCAGGGCGACCGCCGCCACTCCGACCACGTCGCGACCGAGGCGATGCGCAAGGAGATGGACTCGATCCCCATGCGCGGCACGGTCGTCATCGGCGAGGGCGAGCGCGACGAGGCGCCGATGCTCTACATCGGCGAGAAGGTCGGACGGGGGAAGGCAGACGACGTCGAGGTGGACATCGCGGTCGACCCGCTCGAGGGAACGAACCTCTGCGCGACCGGCGCGCCGAACGCGATCGCCGTGCTCGCCGCCTCGAATCGGGGCGGACTGCTGCACGCCCCCGACTGCTACATGGAGAAGATCATCGTCGGGCCGTCGGCGAAGAAGGTGATCGACCTCGACGCGCCCGTCGACACGAACCTGAAGGCGATCGCCCGCTCGCTCGGGCGCGACGTCCAGGACCTCGTCATCATCGTCCTCGACCGGCCGCGGCACGAGAAGCTGGTCGCGGACATCCGCAAGGCCGGCGCACGGATCAGGCTGATCGGCGACGGCGACCTCTCCGCCGGCATCAGCGCCGCGGTGCGCGGCACGAACGTGCACGCGGTGATGGGCATCGGCGGCGCGCCGGAGGGCGTCCTCGCCGCCGCCGCGATCCGCTGCCTGAACGGCGGGATGCGCGCCCGCCTGGTCCCCACGAAACCCGGGCAGGAGGAGCGCATGCGGAAGATGGGGATCACGGATGTGAAGCGCATCTACACCGAGATCGACCTCGCCCCCGGGCCGGACATCCTCTTCGTCGCGACGGGCGTCACCGAGGGCGCGTTCATGCGCGGCGTCCGCTTCTTCGGCGGCGGCCTCCGGACCAGCTCGGTCATCATGTCGCTCCGCGCCCGGATGATCCGCTTCGCGGACACGGTCCGGCTCGAGGACGGGAGCGACGTCGTCGTGGAGTTCTGAGGCGCGGGAGTCAGCGCCGGCGCTTGCTTGCTCTCGCGGAAGGGACCCGGGGCTGCTGAAGGCGCTGCGCGTCCGCGAGATCCTTCAAGCGCCCCGTGGCGAGCTTGTTGGCGATGAAGTCGCGGCGGCCGATCACCGACACGCGGACACCGCCGAACGTCGCTCTCACCCGGCGTCGCCACGCGGGTCCGAACGACACGCCATCCAGCGCGGTGAGGACGTCGACCCGGAGAGGCGGTAGACCCACTTGAAACACGACGCCGGGCGTCGCCAGATCATCGGGTGTGAGGTCGTGGACGGGGGCCCCGTACTCCCTGAGTGCGGCGAACGTGCGCGCGGCATTGTCTGGCGTGGGCTCGACCCAGACGTCGAGGTCACCCGTTCCGCGAGGACGGCCGAGCACGGCGAGGGCGTACGCGCCGACGACCATGAAGCGCACGCGGTGGTCGGAGAACGCGCGCAACAGATCGCGAAAGTCCCTGGCGAGATCCGTCGGCGCGCCACCCATGCAGCCTCCACTGCTCGAGGCTCAGGCTGAAGGCGAACCCGAGTCGCTCGTTGAGCGGGATGCCGTCCCAGTAGGCATCGTCGGCGGCGCCCCGCGCTTCCGGCGTGTGTGGACGGAGGACGCGGGCGCTCCCCGTGCGGAGACGACGCCTGCGATCGCCCTTCGACATCGCACGTCATTGTAGCAGAAGCCCGACCGCCGATCCCACCGAGACGCGTCGGCCTCGTGCTTCACGGCTTCCACGGGCGCACAAAGGTTGCGATCCCGCGTGGGGTCGACCAGAGGCCCTCCGGATGGGCCATCATCAGGTGCTCGTGAGCGGCGACGATGCGCCGCGGCGCCGCCGCGTTCGATTCACCGCCCGGGTGGGGCTCATCTCATCCGCGGGCCACTCCGGCTCGGCGTGGCGGATCAGGGAGACCATGCGTCGGCTCGCGCCCCGGTGGGTGGGTCGGTCCCACCCGTCACCGGTAGTAGTGCCAGCTCTCGCCCGGCTCGAGGACGACGATCCGGTCGCGCGCGATCCCGCGCTTGGCGGCGGCCTCGATGAAGCGCTCGGTCGGATGCCCGGCGTGCCAGACGAACGGGAAGGCGCCGCGCTTGCCGTAGCCGATCGGGATGATGCGGCGCGGGTCGAGGACCTCGGCCGCCCGGGCCGCCTCCGCCGGATCCATCTCCCGGCGGAGGCCGAGGAGCCGCTCGCCGCCGATCGGCAGGAGCGCGGCGTCGAGGTGGGGGAACCGGGTGGCGACGTCGACCATCTCCGGGAACCAGCGCGTGTCGCCCGCGACGTAGACCCGTACGCCGCCCGCCTCGATCACGTAGCCGTTCTCCGGCACGCTGTGCTTCGCGGGCACCGCCGTGATCGTGAGCCCGGCGACCTCCGCCCGGTCCCACCAGCCGAGGTCGACCACGTTGCGGAAGCCGAGCTTCACGAGCCGGGCGTGGAGATCGCGCGGCGCGACGACCGTCGGCACCGTCGCCGCGAGCGATTTGAGCGCGTCGGCGTCGAAGCGGTCCCCGTGGCGGTGGGTGAGGAGCACGGCGGCGATTTCGGGCAGGGCGTCGGGCGTGAGCCCGAGCGGTTCCGCCTGCCGCACGATGAGGCCGGAGTGGAACCACGGGTCGACGAGCACGCGCGTGCCCTTGAGCTCGAGGATCACCGAGCCGTGTGCGATGCGCGTCACGCCGAGGTCGGCATCCGAGGCGTGGAAGGTCGAGCGTCGCGGGACGGGAACCGCTGCGCAGCCGAGCGCGAGGGCGACGGCGAGCGTCGCGAGGCCCCGCGGCCTCACACCTTCCCCTGCTGCCGGAGCGCCTCGTAGAGCACGATCGCGACGGCGTTCGCGAGGTTCAGGCTCCGCACCTGCTCCGTCGCGAGCGGGATGCCGAACATGGCGTCGGCGTGCGCGGCCCGGATCGCCTCGGGGAGCCCGCGGCTCTCGCCGCCGAAGACGAGGAGGTCGTCGTCGCGGTAGCGGAGCGTCGTGTAGGAGCGCGTGGCGCGCGCCGAGAAGCAGAGGAGGCGGCCGGCCGGGCGCGCCGCCTGGAAGGCCGCCCAGTCCGGGTGACGGACCACCCGCACGTGCCGCCAGTAGTCGAGGCCGGCGCGGCGGAGGTGGCGGTCGTCGATCGTGAAGCCGAGCGGATCGATCAGGTGGAGCGTCGACCCGGTCGCCAGGCAGAGGCGGCCGATCGAGCCGGTGTTCTGCGGGATCTCGGGCGCCACCAGGACGACGTGCATGGACGGCGCGCGGTCAGGCGATGGGCACGCGCCGGCCGCCGACCGGCAGCTCCGCCCGGCCGCCGGCACCCGGCTCGGCGTGGCGGAGGAGCTCGTAGTATGCCGGGCGGAGGAAGCGCGCCCCGTGCCGGCCGCCCTTCACGCGGCAATAGAGGACGTTCTCGGCGCCGACGCGGAGCGACGACAGATCGAGCGGCTCGTGGGTCTCGTCGTTCAGCACCGCGACGAAGCCGAGCGCCGGGTCGCCCTCGACCGCGGTCACCACCCACGGCGTGTCCTCCACGATGACGTCCGCACGGTCCTCGCCCAGCTCGAGGCGTGCCCGGCCATCCGGGAGCACGGTCAGCGTCCGGCTGAAGAGCCGGCAGATGGCACGATTCGGGATCGGCTCGTCGTCGGTGTACCAGCGGCCGTCCTTGCCGAAGCGGATATTCCCCGAGCTGATCGCGGTGAAGCCGGCGCGGGCCATCAGGCGTCGCCCACCGTGTCGAGCAGGAGCGTCACGGGGCCGTCGTTCACGAGAGCGACCGCCATGCGCGCGCCGAACCGTCCGGTCGCGACGGAGACGTCGGTCGCGCGCGCTCGTGCGACGAAACGCTCGTAGAGCGCCTCCGCGCGGGCCGGCGGCGCGGCGGCGGTGAACGACGGCCGGCGACCCTTCCGGCAGTCCCCGTAGAGCGTGAACTGCGACACGACGAGCAGCGCGCCCCCCACGTCCTCGAGCGAGCGTGCGAAGTGGCCCGTCTCGTCGTCGAACACGCGCAGACCGATCACCTTCCGGCAGAGTGCATCCGCGTCGCCTTCGGTGTCCGACTGCCCCACGCCGAGGAGCACGCAGAGACCGCGCCCGATGTCGCCGACGACCGTGCCGTCGACCACGACGCGCGCTTCGGCGACGCGTTGCACGACGGCTCGCACGCGCTGCGTTTGAGCACGATTGGCCGGGAAAGGCAAAAATTCCGTCCCCGACGCAGCGGGCCGGGCCCGAGTGGCGCCGCCCGGGCCCGTCCGATATCATGCGATCTCTCCGGATGATCCCGGACGTTCTCCACATCGGCCCGATCCCGATCCACCTCTTCGGCATCTTCCTGGCGCTCGGCTTCCTCGCGGCCGGCTGGGCGGCGGGGCGCGAGTTCGAGCGCCGGGGGTGGGATCCCGCGCTCGCGTCGTCCGTGCTCGTGTGGGCGGCGGTCGGCGGGCTCGTCGGCGCGCGGATCTGGATCGTCGTCGACGCCTGGTCGGATTTCGTGGCGGCGCCGCTCACCTTCCTCGTCACCGGCGGCGGCTTCGTCTGGTACGGCGGCCTCCTCGGCGGCGCGCTCGCCGTGACGCTCTTCTTCCGGCGCGAGGGAATTCCCTGGCTCCGCGGCGCGGACGCGGTCGCGCCCGCGATCGCGCTCGGGCAGGCGATCGGGCGGATCGGCTGCCAGGTGGCGGGGGACGGCGACTGGGGGCGCGAGACGACGCTGCCGTGGGGCATGGCGTATCCCTACGCGGTGGTCGGCTGGGACAAACCACCGGGCGTCCGGGTCCACCCGACGCCGTTGTACGAGATGGCGGCCTACTTCGCGATCTTCGTGCTCCTCTGGCGTGCGCGGCGGGAGCCCGCGCCCGACGGCACGGTGCTCGCGCTCTACCTCCTGCTCAGCGGGGCGGCGCGCTTCCTCGTCGAATTCGTGCGGGTGAATCCACGGGTCCTCTTCGGGCTCACCGAGGCGCAGCTCGTGAGCCTCGCGCTCATGGTCGTCGGCGGATGGCGCCTCCTCGCGCGGGGAACGTGGCGGCCAGCCGCGGCCTGAAGGTCGGGATCGCCACCGCGGCGATCGGCCTCGCCGTCGCCGGGGGCTTCCTCGCGCTCGCGAACCACGGCCCGCGACGCGCGCCCGACTTCGCGGTGAGCGACCTCCAGGGCCGGACGGTCCGCCTGTCCGCCCTCCGCGGGAAGGTCGTGCTGGTGAATCTCTGGACGACCTGGTGCCCGCCGTGCGTCGAGGAGATGCCCTCGATGGAGCGGCTGAACACGCGCCTGGCCGGCGACGACTTCATGGTCCTCGCCGTCAGCCAGGACGAGGAGGGACGGCACGTCGTCGAGCCGTTCGTCGAGCGGATGAAGCTCACCCTGCCGGTCTTCCTCGACCCGGACCACGAGGTGGGCGATCGCTACGGCGTCACGGGCTATCCCGAGACGTTCGTCGTCGACCGCAACGGCTACATCGTCGAGCGCGTGATCGGCCCGCGCGACTGGGCC
>CAZLYE010000084.1:0-24567 GCA_964562865.1 uncultured Binatia bacterium (SeqCode)
GGCGCTGACGCTCGAGGACGTTCTCGAGCGGCGGACGCGGCTCCTCCTCTTCGACCCGGCGCAGGGTCTCGACTGCGCGGAGGCGGTGGCCGCGATGGCAGCCGCCCGCCTCGGATGGACCGCCGAGCGGCGCGCGCGCGAGGTCGAAGACTACCGCGCGCTCGCGACGGGTCTCAGGAGGTTCCCATGACGGAGATCGGCACCGCCCTCGCACGCGAGCTGGGGCCGGACCGGGTGGCAGAGGATCCGGCGACGCTCGCCGCGTACCGGACCGACCACTGGATCCTCGCGCACCTCCGGGCCCGCCAGCGACGCCTCGGGGGCGGCCCGGCCTGCGTCGTCCGGCCGCGGGAGACGCGCGAGGTCGCGACGGCGGTCCGCGTCGCGCAGCGCCACGGCGTCCCGGTCGTCCCCTACGGCGCGGGCTCGGGCGTCGTCGGCGGCGCGACGCCGCCGGCCGGCGCGTTGGTCGTGGACCTCCGCGCGATGGACCGGCTCCTCGAGCTCGACGAGCGCGCGCTCTACGCGCGCGCTCAGGCCGGCATGATGGGTGGGGCCTACGAGGCGGCCGTCCGCGCGCGCGGCTACACGAGCGGCCACTACCCGCAGTCGATCGACCGCTCGACCGTCGGCGGCTGGGTGGCGACGCGCGCCGCGGGACAGTTCTCGACGCGCTACGGCAACATCGAGGACCTATGCTTCGGGCTCGAGGCCGTGCTGCCGAGCGGCGAGATCGTGCGGCTCGAGCCGATACCGCGCGCGTCCGTCGGGCCGAGCCTCCGCGAGCTGTTCCTCGGGAGCGAGGGCACGCTCGGCGTCGTGACCGAGGTGGTGCTCCGTCTCCATCCCCTCCCCGAGGAGCGGGCGCTCGCGAGCTTCGCGTTCCCGACGATGACGGCCGCGCTCGACACCATCCGCCGCGTGCTGCGCGTCGGCTGGCGTCCCGCCGTGCTGCGCGCCTACGACGCCGTCGAGACCGCGCGCCAGTTCTCCGCCTGGGCCCCGGCCGACACCTGCCTCCTCCTCGCCCTCTCCGAGGGACCGTCGACGCTCGTGCAGGCCGAGATCGCCGCCTGCGCGCGCGAGGCCGCGACCGGCGGTGCGAAGGCCGCCGGCAGCGAGCCGGTCGCGCACTGGCTCGAGGCGCGCAACACGGTCCCGACGTGGGACTTCTTCCTCGACCGCGAGATGCTGGCCGACACGATCGAGGTGGCGGCCACGTGGGGGCGTATCGAGAAGGTCTACGAGTCGGTCGTCCGCGCGCTCGCAGGGTCGCCCGGCGTCATCGTCGCGAGCGGGCACAGCTCGCACGGCTACGCGCAGGGTACCAACATCTACTTCACCTTCGTCCTGAAGCCGGAGGACTTCGCGCGCGCCGAGGAGGCGTACCTCGAGGCCTGGGGGCGCGCGCTCCGCGCGACGCTCGCCGCGGGCGGCACGATCTCGCATCATCACGGCATCGGGCGGCTGCGCGCCCGATGGCTCGCGGAGGAGCTCGGGAGCGCCTATCCGCTGCTGCGCGACCTGAAGCGCGCGCTCGACCCGGGCGGGCTCATGAACCCGGGCGCGCTCCTGCCCAACGGGGCCTGACGCGCGGCTCGGCACGAAGCTGCCGCACCACCTCCGCCGGAACCTCGCGGACGCGGAGCAGCGGAACGCCGTCGCGACGCACCTCGTGCACGACGGGGAAGGTCGTGATGTCGACGCCGGGGGGTGACCGTTCCACGGGTCCCGGGCGGAGGATCTGCATCGTGAAGAGCCGAGCGCCCTCCGCGGGCGGCTCCTGCATCCCGCGGACCCACGGCCGCACGTCGCGGTCGAGGTAGCTCGCCTCGAGGAGCACGAGCCGAAGATCGTAGTCTCGCGTGATCCACAGGCGGTCGTCCGCGGCCAGGTGCGCGGCGGCCCAGTCGATACCCTCACGGTACGCGGCACCCGAGTAGTCGGTCTCGAAGCGCCGCGCGGCCCCCGGCAGCCCGGCGGTCAGCGCGTTGTAGTAGGCGACGGCGTACGGGTGCAGCCGCCAGATCGCGACCGCACCGGGCGCGACGAGGACGGTGACGACGAGGGCGCCGGCCGCCGTGGCCCGCCGGGGGAACGCACGGCCGAGCGCGTCGACCGCCGCCCTCGCGCCGAGCGCGGCGAGCATCGCGATCGCAGGGAACGCGTCGAGCACGTGACGGAGCCCGTCGTAGTTGCCGAGGCCCATGACGGCGTGCCGACCGACGACGACGACGACCCACGAGGCGAGGAGCGCCGCGGCGCTCCGGCTCCGGGGCCAGGCCGTCACGACTCCGGCGAGCGCGGCCGCGACGACCGGCACCGGCGTCGCGACCGCGAGCATGACGAGGTGATACGTCGGCGGGCCGCCGCGTCGGATCTCACCGCCGTAGAAGACATCGACGATGCCCTTCGTGATCCAGGGCGGCGGCACGAAGATGCCGTCGAAGATGGTCCAGAACTCCTGGCGCGGCGCAGTCCACGCGAGGGGCCGAAAGAGCCACAGCGAGCCGAGCGCGAGGAGCACGACGCCGCCGAGGCGCACGGGCCCGCTCCCCCGCCACAGCCGGACGACGCCACGCCGAGCCTCGCCGTCGAGCCCGAGCCAGAGGGCGACGACGCACGGCAGGAACGGGATGTTCGTCAGCCGGACCGCCCCGAGGACGCCGACCGCGAGCGCGGACGAGACGAGCGGCGCGGCACGGCCACGACGCAGCGCGGACGCGACGCCCGCGAGGGCGACCGTCCAGGCGAGCGCGGCCGGGACGTCGCTCGCATTGTTCACGGCCTCCGCGAAGAACCGCGGCCAGGTCGCGAGCACGAGGGCCGCGACCACGGCGGGCCCGAGCCCGATCAGTGGAGCGGCCATCCGGACGGTCACGCCGAGGAGTCCAGCCGCGCAGAGCACGACGAAGGCATGATGCCCGAGGAGCGCGTTGGCCACGCCGAGCCGGTCGTGGAGAACCGCGCTCGTGAGCGCGGCGCCGAGGTTCGCGAGCGAGCCGTAGACCTCGAAGGGCTGCGTCTCGGGCACGAGAGGCCACGACCCCGCGCCGCCGAGGTAGCGCAGGATCGCGTCGCCGAAGGGGAAGATGTACTGCGAGTCGAACGCGAGGCCGTAGTCGCGCGCCGCGACGAGCGCGACCAGCGCGAACGCGATCCCGACGCCCCACGCCGCACGGCGGGCGCCGGGAACGTCACGGGCATCGTCGAATGCGCGGGACACCCGGGTGGAAGACCCCCGCTTCGACCCGAAAGTCAAGGAATCCTGGGCTTGCCCGCGGGACGGCCGCAGAGTTACGGAGGCTCGCGATGGACGGTCGTGCGCGGTTCGAGGTGGTGATCGTCGGCGGGGGGATCGCCGGCGCCTCGCTCGCGTACTTCCTGGCCGAGCGCGGCGTGACCGACGTCCTCCTCCTCGAGCGGGAGGCCCAGCCCGGCCACCACGCGACGGGGCGGAGCGCGGCGGTGCTCGCGGAGCTCGACGCGAATTCGACGCTCCAGCGCCTGAAGGTGCTGAGCGCGACGTTCCTGCGTGATCCGCCCGCGGGCTTCTCCGAGAGCCCGCTGCTCGAGCCGTCGGGCGTCATGGCGCTCTTCCGCGAGCCGGCATGGAGCGCCTTCCGTCAGTCGGCGCCGCTCATCGTCGAGGGCGGCACGCGGGTCGACCTCCTCTCACCGGCGGAAGCCGTCGCGCGCGTGCCCGTGCTGCTGCCCGAACGCTTCGACGGTGCCGCGCTCGTCCCGAACGACGGGCACATCGACGTGCACGGGCTCCTCTGGGGCTACCTCGGCCACGCGCGCCGACGTGGCGTCGAGCAGCGCTTCGGCGTCGAGGTCCGGGCGGTGCGCGTGGAGGCGGGTCGCGCGACGGGCGTCGTGACCGACATCGGCACGGTCGCGGCGCGCTGGGTGGTCGACGCCGCGGGCGCGTGGGCGGGCCGCGTCGCGTCGCTCGCGGGTGCGTCCGCGATCCCGCTCGTCCCGCACCGCCGGACGATCGTCGTCTTCGACGTCCCGGTCGACGCCCGCACCTGGCCGATGGTCGGGAGCGACGCGGATCGTCTCTACTTCGCGCCGGAGTCCGGCGGCCTCAAGCTGAGCCCGATGGACGAGGAGCCGATGGAGCCGTGCGATCCGCAGCCCGACGAGCGCGTCATCGCCGAGGGGCTGGCGCGCCTCGGCACGCTGGCTCCCGCGATCGTCCCGCGCACGCTGCGGCGGCGCTGGTCCGGCCTCCGTACCTTCTCCCCGGACCGCGTCCACGTGGTCGGCGAGGACCCGCACGTCCGCGGCTTCTTCTGGCTCGCCGGCCAGGGCGGCTGCGGCATCGAGACGAGCCCGATCATCGGCCAGATCGCCACCGACCTGCTCGTCGACGGCAAAACCGAGCGCTTCGACGCGTCCCTGCTCGCCCCTTCCCGCTTCCGAGCCTAGCGCGCGCCGCCGACACGGGGCTGCGGCGCGCGCTACCCCTTCGAGCGGAAGAAGCGCGTCCGGTCCGCGTCCATGCGCGCGAGGTACTCCTTCTCGATCGCGACCGACGGCAGGTAGCTCCGGTCGAGCTCGCGCCGCAGACGCCACGTCTCGCGCGCGGCGCGGACGAGGGCGCGGAGCTGCTCCGGGAAGAGGCCCTGGAAGCCGTCGGACTTCGCGACCAGCGGGTTCGGATGCGCCTCGACCAGCACGACCGAGGCGCCGCCCATGATGCCGGCGAGCGTCACCGGATGGACGAGGTCGCGGACACCGGTCGCGTGCGATGCGTCGACGGCCACCGGCAGGCCCGACAGCTGGTAGCGGAACGCGGCGATCGAGCCGACGTCGATCGTGTTCCGCGTGTAGCGATTGGCGCTCATGACGCCGCGCTCGCAGAGGATCACGTTCTCCTTGCCGCCGGTCATCATACGCTCGACCCAGAGGAGGTATGCCTCCGTGTCGAGCGAGTTGCCGCGCTTGTGGATCACGGGCAGCGCCGTCGTGCGCAGCCGGTTGAGCAGCGCCTGGTTCTTGCTGTTCGGCTCGCCGATCTGGATGCAGTCCACGCCCGCATCCTCGTAGACGGGGACGTCTCCAGGATCGAGGATCTCGACCACCGTCGGGAGACCGAACTCGCGTCCGGCCTTCACGATGAGCGCGAGTCCCTGGCGGAGCGACTCGGTGTCGGACGAGCCGAGCCCCTCCCATCCGCTGTAGGGGCTCGAGCGGTACTTGACCACGCCGCCGCGCAGGCACTGCGCGCCCGCTTCCTTCACCAGACGCGCCGCCTCGTGGATCTGCTTCTCGCTCTCGACGGAGCACGGGCCGGAGATGAAGACGAGGTCGTCCCCGCCGCAGACGACGTTCCCGATCGCGACCGTCTGGTGGATCGGGTGCTCGGGCGTCCCCTTCTGCGCCGCCCGCTTGTACGCGCGCGAGATCGGGATCAGCTGCTCGACGCCCGCCAGCTCCTCGATCTCCCCGACGGGGAGGACCGAGATGTCCCCGTACACGCCGACCAGGGTGATCTCCTCCCCGACGAGCTTGCCCGTCTTGAAGCCGAGGCCGTGGAGCTTCTGCTCGACGGCCGCGACCTCGTCCCCGGTCGCGTCCCGTCGCATCTTCACGAGCATGCCGATCCGTCTCCTTCGCGGCTTGGCCGCCGGGGGCACATTGCAATAGAAGCGGAGGCGATGCGTCAAGAGCCGGCGGAATCGCTCGTCGTCGCCCTGGACGAGGGGACGACCGGCGTCCGTGCCCTGCTCCTCGACGCGACGGGGCGGCCGCGCGGGGAGGCGTACCGGGAGGTCCTGCCCACCTACCCCGCGCCCGGGCTGGTGGAGCACGACCCCGAGGCGCTCTTCCGGGCGTCCGTCGAGGTCCTGCGGGCCGTCCTGGACGATGTGGGCGATCGGGTGCGCGCCCTCGGCATCGCCACCCAGCGGGGCACGGCGCTCGTCTGGGAGACGGCGACGGGACGGGCCGTCGCCCCCGCGCTCTCCTGGCAGGACGCCCGCTCGGCCGCCCGCTGCCAGGCCCTCATGGCCGAGGGCGTGCTCGTGAGCCCCCTCGCGGCGGCGAGCAAGATCGAATGGATCCTCGACCGGGCGGACGCCGACCGCACGGCCGTGCGCGCCGGGCGGCTCCGTTGCGGGACGGTCGACGCGTGGCTCGCGTGGCGTCTCACGTCGGGCCGGGTGTTCGCGACGGACGGCTCCAACGCCTCCTGCAGCGGCTTCTACGACTTCCTCACCCGCGGCTGGAGCCCGGCGATCCTGGACGCACTGCGCGTGCCGGCGGCGGCGCTCCCCGCGGTGGTCGACTCGAGCGCCGTCCTCGGGCGCGTGGACGTCGCGGGTCTGCCGGCGCTCCCGCTCGCCGCGCTCATCGGCGACCAGCAGGCGGCGATGATGGGGCAGCTCCGGCTCGCGCCCGGCGAGGTGAAGATCACCTACGGGACGTCGGCGATGCTCGACCTGAACGCGGGGCCCGAGCCCCTCTGGTCGACGCGCGGAGGCTACCCACTCGTCCTCTGGCAGCGGGACGGCCTCCCCACGTTCTGCCTCGAGGGCACGGCGATCACGGCGGGGGCGGCCATCACCTGGCTCCGCGACGGCCTCGGCGTCGTCGCGCGCCCGGAGGAGAGCGCGGCCCTCGCGTCCTCCGTCCCCGACGCGGGTGGGGCGTGGGCCGTGCCCGCGTTCCAGGGCCTCGGGACACCGTACATGGATCCGCGAGCGCGAGCCGTGCTCGGCGGGCTGTCGCGGGCGACCACGCGGGCCCACGTCGTCCGGGCGATGCTGGAGGGCATCGCGTGGCGCTGCCGCGAGGTGTACGACGCGCTCCGGGCCGACACGCCGCACCCGCCGCCCGCGTCGCTCCGCGCGGACGGTGGCGCCGCGCGGAACGACGTGCTCCTCCAGCTGCAGGCCGACGCGCTCGGCATCCCGGTCGAGCGGCCCGCCGTCGTGCAGGCCGGAGCGCTCGGCGCGGGATACCTCGCAGGCCTCGCGGCCGGCGTCTGGTCGAGCACCGACGAGCTCGCCCGCACGTGGCGCCGCGACCGCGTCTTCGAGCCCGCGATCGACGCCGCGGAGCGGGAGGCGCGGTTCGCCCGCTGGCAGCGCCACGTCGACGCGACGTTCGGAGACGTGACATGACGCTCGCCCGGCGGCTCGCCGACGAGGTGGTCGCGATCCGCGAGACGCGGCTCTCCGGGACGGTGAGCGAGCGCACGACCGCCCTGCTGCGCGACTACCTCGGCGTGGCGCTCGGCGGCGCGGGCGAGGAGTCGAGCGTGGTCCTCCGCCGCGGGCTCGCGACGCTCGGGCTCCGTGGCGGCGCGACCGTGCTCGGGACGGCGGAGCGTCTGCCCGCCCCGCATGCGGCGCTCGCCAACGGTGCCGCCGCACACGCACTCGAGATGGACGACACGCATCAGGGCGGCTCGATCCACCTCGGCGCGACCGTGTTCTCCGCCGCACTGGCCGCAGCGGAGCTCGAGGACACGAGCGGCGCGACCGTCCTGGCGGCCGCCGTGGCGGGATACGAGGTCGCGGCGCGCCTCGCGATGGCGCTCGACCCCGCGGCGCACTACCGGCGCGGCTTCCACCCGACCGGAACCTGCGGCGCGTTCGGCGCCGCGGCCGCCGCGGGCGTCGTGCTCGGGCTCGACCGCGACGCGCTCGTCGCCGCGCTCGGCATCGCGGGCAGCCAGGCCGCCGGGTCGATGGAGTTCCTCGCCGACGGGGCGTGGACCAAGCGCCTCCATCCCGGCTGGGCCGCCTGCGCCGGCCTCCACGCCGCCGCGCTCGCACGCGCGGGCTTCCGCGCGCCCGCGACGATCGTCGAGGGTCGCTTCGGGCTTTTGCACGCGTACTCCGACCGCGGGGATCCCGCGCCGATCCTGGCGCACGACGGCCACGAGATCCTCCGCACGAGCATCAAGCCGCACGCCTGCTGCCGCTACATGCAGGGGCCGATCGACGCCACGCTGTCGCTGCGCGGCACGCACGGCATCGACCCGGCCACGGTGGAGCGCGTCGAGGTCGGGATGCTGGCCGCGGGCTTCGCGATCGTGTGCGAGCCGCCGGAAGCGAAGCGCCGCCCCGGCTCGACCGTCGACGCACAGTTCAGCCTGCCGTTCGGGATCGCGATCGCCCTCGCGCGCGGTACGGCCTCGCCGGACGACTTCACGCGCGAGGCATGGGCCGATCCCGTCGTCCGGCGGCTGATGGAGCGCGTCGTCGCCGTGCGCGACGCGCGGCTCGACGAGCGCTTCCCGCGTGCGTGGCCGTGCTGGGTCCGCATCCACGCCGCGGGCGGTCGCGTCCTCGAGGCCCGGGTGGACCACCCGCGCGGCGACCCGGAGAACTTCCCGACGCCGGGCGAGCTCGACGCGAAGTTCCGGACGCTGGCGGCGCGTGCGCTCCCGGCGGCTGCCATCGATCGCCTCGCGGCCCGGATCGACGAGTTCCCGAAAGCTCCGAGTGCGCATCCGCTCCTCGCCGCCGCTGCGCTGACCGTCATCTAATTGCCGCGAGCGTCCATCGAAGCTCGCGACGCGCCGGCGCGTCGTCGTGATGCACGCCGCAAGATGGCGGATCCCTTTGCTTCGTCCTTGGAGACCCCCCTGGCATCCGGGTTGCAAACCGGCACAGCGCCCGCATCGGGCCGACCCGCATGCCGCCCGCCGACAAGAGAGCGTTCGCCGTCCTCGCGGTGCTCACGGCGCTCGCCGGAACGGCGGGCGCGACGACCTTCATCGGCGTCACCGAGCGGACGCTCACCCGCGAAGCCGACGCGATCGTCGTCGGCACGGTCGAGGCGATCGAGACGGTCGGCGGTGTCGACGGCGCGATCGACACGCTCGTCACGGTCCACGTCGAGCGCGAGTACAAGGGACACGTCGGCCCTCGCGTCACGCTCAAGCAGCCGGGCGGACGGCTCGACGGCCGCACGATGTGGATCGCCGGCTCGCCGACCTTCGCCGTCGGGGACCGGCAGCTCCTCTTCCTGTCGGCCCACCACGACGGCACGGCGCGCACCACCGCCTTCGGCATGGGCCAGTTCCTGCTCCGCGATCACCCCCGGCTCGGCACGCTCGCCGAGCGCCGGGTCGACGGGCTCGTGATCGGTGCGCGGCCCGTCCGGCGCGTGCCGCTCGCGCGTCTCGTCCGCACGATCCGCCGCGCGATGGCGCTCGATCCCGGTGCCGCGGTCGCGCCGCTCGTCACGGTGCCGCCGGAGCTGTTCGATCCCCGGCTCCTTCGCGTCCCGGTGGCGGAGTTCACGCTTCTGGACAACCCGCCCGGGCGCTGGTTCCAGCCGGACAGCGGCCAGCCGGTCATCTACGCGGTCACCGGCGCCGATACCGCCCTCGGCGCGAACGCCACGCTCGATGCCATCGACGGCGCGCTCGCGGCCTGGACCAACGTCACCGGCGCGTCGATCGTCCTCACGCGCGGGGGGAACGCGCCCGCCGCGCCGCTCCGCTGCGACGGGTTCTCGCAGATCGTCTTCGACGATCCGTTCAACGAGATGCCGAGCCCCGTGTCCTGCAGCGGCGTCCTCGCGCTCGGCGGCTACTGCACGTCGTCGCAGACGGACGTCGTGAACGGGACGACGTTCTTCCAGATCACCGAGGGCAACATCACGTTCAACCACGGCTTCGGCAACTGCCCCTTCTGGAACGAGACCAACCTGGCCGAGGTCTCGACGCACGAGCTCGGCCACACGATCGGCCTCGGGCACAGCTCCGAGGACGACAACGCGCCCCCGGACCTGAAGGACGCGACCATGTACTACCGCGCGCACTTCGACGGGCGTGGCGCTTCGGTGCACGCGGACGACATCGCGGCCGTCCGGTTCGTCTACCCCGGCCCGGGCGGCGGCGACCCGAACACGGAGGACAGCGACGGCGACGGCATCGTCGACGTGCAGGACAACTGTCCGGCGATCCCGAACCCCGCACAGACCGACACCGACGGCGACGGCATGGGCGACCTCTGCGATCCCTGCCCGCTCGTCCCGGGAGGCGAGGGCGCCTGCCAGCCGATCTACGTGAGCAAGCTCCACGTGAGCATGGCGGGACCGCGGAGTCGCCTCGTGTGGCGCGGCTCGGTCGACCTCCCGAGCGGGACGACGGCCTCGGCGGCGCGCGTCCTCCTGGTGAACGCGTCGGGGGTCCTCCTCGACAGCGCGCAGGGCGACACGCTCGTCCGCGCCCACCGGGGGCGGCGGAGCCTCCGCTACCGGAGCGGGCACGCGCTCATCACGCTCCGGCCGAGCCACGGCGGGAGCTACTCGGTACGCGTCGCGGTTCGCGGCATCGACCTCGGGGCGGTCAGCATGCCGCTCCTGAGCGCGAGCCTGCAGGTCGGCGGCACCACGTTCGCCGACTCGCTGAGCTGCGAGCATCCGCGCGGCCGCCACGTCGTCTGCCGCGGGTAACACGGCTGCCGGCCGCGTTGCGGCATCCTGGTCCCCTGAGTAGAAGGGCCGCGTGACGTCGACGGAAGAGCCGGGCGCGCCCGCGGTCCGCGTCCGCGGGCTCCGGCACCTGGCGCTCCGCGTGCGCGACGTGTCCGCCGCCACTCGCTTCTACGCGGACAACTTCGGCATGCGCGTCGTGTGGGCGCCGGATCCCGAGAACGTCTACCTGAGCTCCGGCAGCGACAACCTCGCCCTCCACGCCGACCCGGGGGCGGCGGCAGGCGGCGCGCTCGACCACCTGGGCTTCCTCGTCGAGACGCCGGACGACGTCTACGCGGCGGCCGAGGCGCTCCGCGCGCGCCGGATCCCCCTCGCCCGCGAGCCGCGGGTCCACCGCGACGGCTCGGTGTCGTGCTACTGCCGAGATCCGGACGGCAACCTCGTCCAGGTGCTCTGGCTGCCCGGGACGCTGGAGTGAGCGAGCGCGCCGGGCCGCTCCGGACGGTCGCGGCCTGGGGCGTTCACCTGCTCACGGCCTCGAGTGCCCCGGCCGGCGTCCTCGCCGTCCTCGCCTCCGAGCGCCGCGACGCCGCGGCGGCGATGGGCTGGATGGCGTACACGGTGGCGATCGACTCGATCGACGGGACCCTCGCGCGCGCGGTCGGCGTGAAGCGGGTTCTCCCCTGGTTCGACGGCACGCGTCTCGACGACCTGGTCGACTACTTCACGTACGTCATCGTGCCCACGCTCTTCGTCCTCCATCTCGGCCTCCTGCCCGACGAGAGCGCCGTACCGGTCACGCTCTGTCCGGTCCTCGCGAGCGCCTACGGATTCTGCCGGACGGACGCCAAGACGCCCGATCATTACTTCACGGGCTTCCCGTCGTACTGGAACATCGTCGCGTTCTACCTCTACACGCTCGGGTGGCCACGGGCGGTGAACGCGGCCATCGTGGTGGCGCTGTCGGCCGCGGTGTTCGTCCCGATCCGGTACGTCTACCCGTCGCGGACGACGACGCTCCGGGGCCTCACGATCGCGCTCGGCGTCGCGTGGGGCGCGGCGGTGGTCTACACGCTCGCCCGTCTCGACCGGGTGCCGCGCGCGCTGGTGGTCGTCTCGCTCGCGTTCCCGGTGTACTACTTCCTCCTGTCGCTGGCGCTCCACGCCCGCCACCGGATGATGCGCCAACCATGACGCTCGACCTCGGCCGCCTCGCCGCCGGCATGCTCGTCGTGCCGGAGGACGCACCGGAGCCCGTAGCGTTCGCCGCCGACGAGCTGACCGCATACCTCGGCCGCATGTTCGGCACCGCGCCGGAGCGCCGCACGCAGCCGGCCGCGGGGGGCGCGTGGCTCGCGCTCGCACCCGACGGACAGGTGGTGGCGCCCCCCGTCCCGCCCGCCGGATGCGAGTACGCGGTGCGCCCGGCCGAGGAACGGCTCGTCGTCGCGGGGACGACACCGCGCGCGGTCCTCGCCGGTGTGTACGCGCTCCTCCAGGCCGCAGGCTGCCGCTGGTCGCCCCACGGCGCCGGCGAGGAGCACGTGCCCGGTCCGAGCGAGGCCCGCCGGCCCGTCCCCACGATCGAGGGCCGGCCCGCCTTCGCGCGGCGTGCCTGGGCTGCCGATCTCGCGACCTGGCACTACAGCATGCCGCAGCGGCTGGAGGAGCGGCTCCCCCGCGACCGCGCCTTCGTCGACTGGATGGCGAAGACGGGCGCGACGGGGTTTCTCTACATCCGCCACGCGAACGACACGCAGTGGGTGATCCCCGAGCTGGTACCCGAGCTCCGGCGGCGCGGACTCGAGGTCGAGGGGGGCGGCCACGCGCTGGTCGAGCTCCTGCCGCGCGACCTCTTCGGCACGCACCCGGAATACTTTCCGGTCGGCGCGGACGGGCGGTCCGACCTCGGCAACGTCTGCGGGTCGAGCGCCCAGGCGCTCGCGATCGTCCGCGAGCGCGCACGGGCCGCCCGCGGCGCGATCCCCGGCTCGGCGGGCATCCACCTCTGGGGGCTCGATCTCGTCGGCGGCGGCTGGTGCCGGTGCGCAGGCTGCGCCCCGCTCTCCGCCAGCGATCAGCTCCTCCGCGTCTGCAACGAAGCGGCCGGCACGGTCGGCGACGACGAACGCGTCTTTCATCTCGCCTACCACGACACGATAGAGGCGCCGCGTCGCGTGACGCCGGACCCGCGCGTCTGGGCCGAGTTCGCCCCCCGCGAGCGCTGCTACACGCACGCGCTCGACGACGCGTCCTGCCCGACCAACGTCCCCTACCGCGTGGCGCTCGAGGAACACGTCGAGCGCTTCGGCGGACGGGTCGACGTCTTCGAGTACTACGGCGACGCGATCCTCTTCGGCGGGTGCGCCGTCCCCCTGACCGGCGTGATCGCGCGCGACCTCGAGTACTACCAGCGGGCCGGCGTGCGCGGAGTCTCCTGCCTCACCTTCGGCCAGTACAGCCTGTGGGCCTACGGTGTGAACCTCGAGGCGTTCGCCCGGGCGGCACACCGGCCCGCGGCCGCTGCGGCCGCGCTCGAGTCTCACGCGGCGCGGCGGTTCGGCGCGGCGGCCGGCCCGATGGCGCGCTACCTGACGGCCCTCGAGGCGCTGATGGCCGGCGTGGTGAGCTATGGCGACGTACTGCTCCCGCCCCGGGACGCCGAGCGCGCGGCGCCGCTCCGCGGGCGGCTCCAGGCGGCGCTCGGCAGAGAGCCGACGCTCCGCCGCCTGATCGCGGAGGCGGCAGCCACCGGTGCGTCGCCCGCGGTGATCGCCGCCGAGCAGCGCCTCCTCGACTACACGCTCGGCGTGCTCGCCGCCGTGCGGGGTTGGCTGGACGCACGGCTCGACGATCGGGCGCGCAGCGCGGACGCCGTCGAGCGAGCGATCGCCGCGTTCTCCACGGCGACTGCGCACGTGCGTGAGGTGGCGACGACGATCGCAGGAACGTGGGGCGCCTACGATCTCGAGGTCACCCACCACTTCTTCGCCGACGCGCTCCGGGCGCGCGAGGCGTGAGCGCCGTCAGCCGACGAGCCACTCGAGGAGCGAGCGGATCTCCTTCTCGGTGAACGGCGGCGCACCGGCCTCGCCCTCCGCCGTCTTCCGCACCCAGCTCCCGTCCTCGCGGAGCAGGAGGTCGTACCAGTCCGCCCCCGCAGGATCGGCGGGGTCGTACTGGATCACCGACGCGCTCGCGAGCGCGCCCACCGGCA
Source organism: uncultured Binatia bacterium (SeqCode) (assembly GCA_964562865.1). Lineage (GTDB taxonomy): Bacteria > Desulfobacterota > Binatia > DP-6 > DP-6 > CAZLYE01. The sequence goes on from CAZLYE010000084.1 coordinate 13,628, forward strand.
CGGGACGACCGCCCAGGTTGACGAGCGGGCTCACCACCACCTCGAGCCGGCGCTCGAGGAACTTGAGGACGAGACGGGCGCCGTCGGGGACCTCGATCCCGCCCAGGTTCTTCGGGTTGAGGGTCCGCTCGACGACGAGGAGCGGCGAGCCCGCCTCCTTGTTGACGGCTGCGACCAGCGTCTCGAGGCTCCGGAAGAGCGTCTTCACGTGCTGCGCCCTGAGCGCGAAGCGCTCCTTCTCCCGGTTGCCGCGACGACCCGGCGTGGGCGACGCGCGCGCCCGGTCGAGCGCCCGCTCGCCCATCTCCTTCGCCCACTCCCGGAGCGCCGACGTGCCGCGGGCAGGCTCCGCGGCGCGGGCCTTCTCGCTGCGCGGCGCCTCGTTCACCGACGCAACCTACGCAACCCCGCCGCGACGTGTCAAGGCAAGTGGCAACCGCCCCCACGAAGGGTAATGCACCAGCCTTGAGACGGCGTGCCACACGGCGGCGGTGGACGCGGGGGGGCCTGCGGCGCGCCTATGAGGCGCCCGAACGCAGCGGCCGTGGAAGACGCGGCGCCCACCGGCGCCGAATCGAAGCGCCGCACGCCCCCCCGCGTCCACCGCCGCCGCCCCCGCGTCAGTTCAACTGGTACGTCAACCGAATCTGCGCCATGTCGTGCTCGCGGAACGTCGCGAGCCCTGCCTTCCGGGAGCCCTCGATCGACAGGTAGGTGAGGGTCCCCAGGAAGTTGTCGGTGAAGCGGTAGGTGACGGTCGGCGCGAAGCCGAAGATCCCGCTCACGTCCGTGATGATGACCGCCCGCGGCTCGAGCTTCCCGTGCATGTAGTCGGTCACGAGCGCGGTCTGGAGAAAGCCCTCGAACGGGTACAGGTCCTCGAAGTTCTTGTCCACGGTGTGCACGCAGAGCTGCGCGAGCGCCGGCGGCAGTTTGCTCGCGTTGTTGCAGATGGAGATGCCCTGTACGGGCCCGAGCGCCGCTGCGGGCTTGCCCGGCTTCCCGGCGCCGTTATAGCGGTAGTCGTCCTCCCGGCGCTCCGAGGTGTTGATCGAGCCGACGAAGGCCATGGAGAGCGTGAAGCTGTTCGTCGGGTTGAGCGGTCGGACGAAGAAGAACCGGTCGTAGCCGAGCTCGAAGCGGAGAAAGTTGGCTTTGGGCATCGAGGTATTCTCCGGCGTGCCGCCGAGCGCCTTCACCACCTTCGCCGGGAGCTGGCTCCGGGTGTTCAGGTTCCGGCCGGGGATGAAGGCGATCTCGTCGATGAAGAACTCCGCCTCGGTCCGGATGACCCCGTTGAGCGGCTGGCTGTACCAGGTCGCCGCCAGGCCGACCACCGACTCGAGACGTCGGTCGAGGACCGTGAGGAAGGGCAGGCTGAGGCCGCAGAGGCGTCCGGCCGGCGTGTGGCCGTAGCCGGTCGCCTTGTTGATGTTGTTGCACACGGGGACGCGGAAGCCGCGGTCGTCGGTCAGCGTCGGGTTCAACTTGCCCTCGGCGTTGAGCGTCGCGGCACCCGGGCTGGCGAGGATCGGGACCGGCGCCTGGTTGAACGTCCGGAAGAACCAGCCCTGCACCGTGTAGTCGCGGAGGAGGACGCCAGTCAGGCGAGCGCCCCAGCGAGTGTTCGACCAGGTCTGCGCAGGAAGCTGGTCGACCGCGACCAGGTGCGGGTGCGCCAGGCCCTTCGAGGTGGGGATCGTCGTGTCGTCCGCGGTACCGATCTTGCCGTCGGGGCCCGCGAGCATGAGCTGCGGGTCGGACACGTCGGGCGTGAAGGGGCTGACGCCACCGCCCGGGAAGGGGTTGATCGAGGTGGTCGTGTCGATCGGGCCGGGTACGAGGTACGCGTCCGCGAAGAAGCTCGAGAGCGCCTTCCAGTTGTCGACGAGCTTGATCGTCGTACGGAACGTCCAGAGCGGGATCCGCGCCTCGTCCACGTCCTGGAAGAATCCGGGCGCCCCGAGAGTCAGGTCGAACGGGTTCTGCACGTCGAGGAGCGCGATCGAGTCCGACTCGCCCCACGAGATGGCCTGCCGGCCGACGCGCATGAAGACCGGCCCCTTCGTGTAGTCCACGTAGAGCTCGTTGATGCGGTTCCGCTGGGCGAAGATGTGACGCGGGTTCTTGTTCTCGTCGCTGAAGTTCAGGCTCTGGGCCTGCGGGTTGAGGCTCTGCGACACACGCGCCCTGAGCGCCTTCCGGTTGTTGTTCCATTCCGGATTCAGGTAGTCGTAGAGGCCGTCGTAGAAGCCCCACCAGGCGAAGCGGAACTTCAGATCGTCGGGAGAGAGGAGCGAGAGCCCGCCGACGTTGTGAGTCCAGGTCGTGTAGTCGGTGAGCTTGGCGTCGAATTCCGGGTTGTAGAAGTTCCGGTGCTGGGCGAGGTCCCCGGCGGAGTACTTCGGCCCGTCGAACGACGACGAATCCGTCAGGATCCCGAGCTGCGAGTACGCGCGCATACGGACGTCGAAGTTGCGGCTCGCGTCTAGAAAATAAGCCTGCGCGCTGCTTCCGGCCCCGAGGACGACGGTGAGGCCGAGCATCAGCCAACCAGCCCAGGTCCGCATGGCCGGGCCTATCGAAGATTCCAAAGCGAATGTCAAGCTTTGGAACCGTCCCGGAAGCCGGAGCGCTAACGGCGCAGCGTGTCGACCAGCGTCGCCTTCAGATGCTGGAGGAGCGCGTCCGGCCGCTCGAAGGCCTCGCTGCCGCGGAAGCCCTGCAGCAGGATGCCGTGCAGCGCGGTCATAATCAGGCCCGCGTCGAGGTTCGGCGTCACCGTCGCGCGGAAGATGCCCTTCTGGCGTCCGCTGTCGATGATGTCGGCGAGGAGATTGTGGTAGACGCGGTGCAGCTCGTTCATGTGTCCGATCAGGTCGTCGGGGTGCTTCTCCTCGCGCAGGATCAGACTCACGAGGAACTTCACGGAGTAGATGTTCTCCGACACGAACGAGTAGTACTGGTCGATCAGGCGCCTGATCTGGTCGACCTCGGAGAGCCCCTCGAGATCGTCGACGACGTTGATGAAGTACGGCTCGAGCGTGCGCTGGAGGGCGGTGCGGAAGAGCTGCTCCTTGTTCTCGAAGTGCCAGAAGATCAGGGCCTTGGAGACCTGGGCCTCCTTCGCGACCTGCGAGAGCGAGGTGTTGGCGTAGCCCTGGCTGGAGAAGAGACGGGTGGCGGTCTCGAGGATCTTCTCCCGCGTGTCCACGACGCCGCCCAGCCTGCCCCAGGGCCGGTCAGGCTGTCAATTTCCCCTCGGCGGACCGGTTCAGACCCAGCGCGGCGGCGGCGACGCCCGGATGCGCAGGACGGGCCCGAACAGCATGCCCGCGAGGAACCCGCCGACGTGGGCCCAGAACGCGACCCCGCCCTCGCGCGCCCCGATCGTCGCGACGCCGGAGAGAAGCTGCCAGACGAACCAGATCAGCAGGAAGAAGACGGCCGGCACCTCGATCACCTGCAGGAAGAAGAAGATCGGGACGAGCGTCACCACGCGGGCGCGGGGGAAGAAGAGGAAGTACGCCCCGGACACGCCGGCGATCGCCCCGCTCGCGCCGACCACGGGCACGCCGGAGTCGGGATTGATGACGGCCTGGGTCGCGCCGGCGGCCATCCCGCAGAGCAGATAGAAGCAGGCATAGCGGGCGTGGCCGAGGCGGTCCTCGACGTTGTCGCCGAAGATGTAGAGGTAGAGCATGTTGCCGAGGAGGTGCATCCAGCTTCCGTGGAGGAACATGCTGGTCACCAGGGTCGGGAACGTGAAGTCGCGCGGGACGAGCCCCCAGGCGAGGATGAACGTCTCGAGGTGCCGGCCGAGCGAGGCCTCGTAGAAGAACACGACGACGTTCAGCGCGATGATCGCGTAGTTCACCACCGGCACGCGCGCCGACGGGATTGTGTCGCGCAGCGGGATCACGAGGGGCCTTAGGTTGCACGGCCGACGGGGGTGCCACAATGCCCCGGGCGGCGTTGACCATGCTTCCGGCCTGCGGCTAGAATCCCTGCACGCCCGATGCTCCATCACACGATCCGCGCGAGCCGGATTCTCGGCGGCGCTGCCCTCGTTCTCGTTGGCATCGTCCTCGCCCTGCCCGGCGTTCCGGGCCCGGGGCTGCTCATCATCTTCGCCGGTCTCGGGGTGCTCGGGGGCGAGTTCGAGTGGGCGCGCCGTCTCCGTGAGCGGATGATCGTGACGTTCCGGCGCGTGAGCGGGAGATCCGATGCCAGATGAGAAGGACCGCCTCGGAGACAAGCTCCGGAAGAAGGAGAAGGCGGAGGAGGATCGCTTCTTTGCCGAGCGCGACAAGGCGCTGATCGAGAAGCTCCGCCGCGAGAAGTCGACGGCCGAACAGGCTGCGACCCGCGAGGCCGCGCGCATGCACTGCCCCAAGTGCGGCGAGGGGCTCGCCAGCATGCAGCACCTCGGGGTCACGGTCGACGAGTGCCCGAGCTGCCACGGCATGTGGTTCGACCAGGGCGAGCTCGAGACGCTGGCGGCGCGCGAGCGCGATTCGTGGCTCGGCCGGTTCGTCTTCCGCCCCAAGCGATAGTTGTTCACCGGGATCATCCAGACGACCGGGCGGGTCGAGCGCCAGGAGGCGAACGGTGCGGGCGCCCGCCTCACCATCGCGACGCCGCGGCCGCTCCCCGGGCTCGCGGTCGGCGAGAGCATCGCGGTGAACGGGGCGTGTCTCACCGTCGCCGCCCGCCGGGGCCGCACGTTCTCCGTCGACGTGTCGCCCGAGACGCTGCGGCGGACGACGCTCGGCCACCTGGCGCGCCGTGCGCGCGTCAACCTCGAGCGATCGCTCCGCGTCGGGGACCGTCTCGGCGGCCACATCGTGCAGGGCCACGTCGACGGCGTCGGCTGGCTCGAGGCGACCTCGCCGGACGGCGACTGGGTCGCCTATCGCTTCCGCGCGCCGCGCGGCCTCACACCGTATCTCGTCGAGAAGGGCTCGATCGCCGTCGACGGGGTGAGCCTGACCGTCTTCGCTTGCCGGGGCCCGACGTTCTCCGTCGGGGGGGGCCCGCACACGCTCCCCGAGACCACACGCGGGGAGCGACGGCCCGGCGACCGCGTGAATCTCGAGGCCGACGTGCTCCTGAAGCACATCGAGTCGATGCTGCGCGTACGGCGCGCGCCCGCTCGCTGATCCGTCAGGCTCCGGGCGGCACCGCGGACAGATAGGGAAGGAGCGTCGCGCCGAGGTCGACGTCCGTTCCGAGCTGCTTGCCGATCCCCGACAGGAGACCCATCACGCGGCCGATGAGGAGGACGTCGGCCGGGACGCGGACCAGTGGGTTCGCCCGCATCACGCGCGGCATCTCGGCGCCGAAACGGGCGATCATCTCGGGGTCGGCGAAGGAGCGCCCGTTGCGGAGCGCCCACCCGAGGAACGCCTCGCCGAGCCACGCGAGGCTCTCGTCGGAGTCCTCGCGCGTCCGGAAACCGAGCGCGCGGAAGGCGGCCGCGATCGCTGCCGGCTCGCCGCCGACGATCGCCCCCGTGAGGCGCGCGAGCCCGTCCCGGAACGCGTGCGGGAAGTCCTTGGCGAGGCCGAAGTCCAGCAGCACGAGCCGCCCGCCGGGCTGGACGAGGATGTTCCCGGGATGCGGGTCGGCGTGGAAGAAACCGTGCACGAGTATCTGCTCGCAGAACAGGTCGACGAGCCGGCGCGCGACGTCGCCCGGATCGACGCCGAGCCCGCGGATCGCGGCGACGTCCGTCACGCGGACGCCGGGCGCGTACTCCATCACGAGCACGCGGCGCGTGCTGAGCGCCCGCACGACGGCCGGGACGAGGATGTCCCGCCGGCCGCGGAGATGCGCCGCCATGCGCTCGGCGTTGTCGGCCTCGTGGACGAAGTCGAGCTCCAAGGGGACGTACTTCTGGACCTCGTCGATGAGGACGCGAAAGTCGAAGCCCGGCTCGAGGCGTGCGAGCGCACGCACCAGGATCGAGAAGTTCCGGAGGTCGATCCGCACCACCTTCTCGATGTCCGGGTACTGCATCTTGATCGCGACCTCCCGCCCGTCGTGCAGGCGCCCGCGATGGACCTGGGCGAGCGACGCGGAGGCGATCGGCAGCGGATCGATCGCCGCGAAGGCCTCCTCCACCGGACGCCCGAGCTCCCGGTGGAGGACGGGCAGGAAGGTGGCGAGCGGCCGCGGCGGCACACGATCCTGCAGGCGGGAGAGCACCTCGATGTACTCGGAGGGGAGCACGTCGGCGCGCGAGCCGAGGAACTGGCAGACCTTGATCGGCAGCCCCTCGAGGCGTGTCGCGAGCCGATACGCGGACTCCGCGCTCCGTCGATGATGGCGTGCGAGGCGCCGCTCGCGGCGCGCCGGCCCGGAGAGCCGGCCCGTCCACTGGATGATCTTGTAACCGGCGTACACTCCGCCGACGAGCGTCGCGAGGAGCGAGAAACGTCGCGTCGCGAGGAGCATCGGCGCATTCTCCCGGCACGTGTGGGGCGGCGCAACGTCGCCTTGCAATCCGCGTGGCCGCCCGGCAAGCTCCGCCGCCGTGAGCGACGACGGGACGATCCGCGTGGGCGACCGCGTCGTGAACCTCCAGGTACCCGGCGTCTTCGTCGTGATCGGTCGTCGCGGTCCGTTCCTCGACCTCGAGAGCGCGCGCGGGCTGCGCATGAGTGTCCACGAGGTGAGCCTCCGCCGCGTCGACGGCACCCCGCCGGCCCCCAAGGACGCCTGACGGGACGCTGAAGCGCCCGAGGCGCCGCAGACGGGGCGCGGGGCGCCGGGCGGCCCTCGCGCCGACCTTCGAAGGCGCCGGACGCCCGCGTCGCGGTGCGCCGCGCGCCCCGGTCGGCGCCGAGCGGGAGGCGCGCGGGCCGCCCGGCGCCCCACGCCCCGTCCACTGACGCTCGCTTCAGCGTCCCGCGCGCGCCCCTTCAGTCGCGGCGGCGCGACGGCGGCGGCAGGAACTCGGGCATGTCGGTGCTCGGGCGCATCGACCAGCGCGGCGCGCGCTTCTCGAGGAACGACTTCACGCCCTCGCGCGCGTCCGGCTGCGTCCCGGTCCACCAGAAGGCGCGGGCGTCGAGGTCGTCGGCACGCGCGAGGTCGGTCTCGCGCTGCATGCCCCAGAGGAGCCACTTCGTGATCGCGACGGACACCGGCGCAGTGTCGCGCGCGATCTCGGCGGCGAGGCCGCGCGCCGTCGCGAGCAGGTCGGCGTCCGGGACGACGCGGCTCACGATGCCGAAGTCGAGCGCCTCGCGGGCCCCGACGATCCGCCCGGTGAGCAGCAGCTCGGCCGCGCGCGCCATGCCGACGAGGCGCGGCATCGTCCACGTGCTGAGCGCCTCCGGCACGACGCCGCGGCGGACGAAGACGAACCCGATCCGCGCGCTCTCGGCGGCGATGCGGAGGTCCCACTGCATGGGCAGCGTGGCGCCGACTCCCACCGCCGGTCCGTTGATCGCGGCGATGATCGGCTTCCGGACGTCCCAGGGGGCGACCGCCCGCCGCGGCTTCTCCCACGGGCGATCGGCCGGCGCCTGGTACTCGGCCGCCGCCTCGCGGTCGAAGGTCGCCCCGCCGCGCGCCAGGTCCGCGCCGGCGCAGAACGCGCGCCCCGCGCCCGTGACGACGATGGCCCGCACGGCATCGTCCTCGTCGCAGGCGGCGAAGGCCTCCGCCAGCTCGCGTCCCATCGTCGGCGTGTAGGCGTTCAGACGCTCGGGGCGGTTGAGGGTGACGAGCGCGACGCCGTCCGCGATCTCGAGCAGGATCTCCGTGTAGGCCATCGCGCGACCCTACGCCCGCGCTCGCCGCGCTGGCAAGACGACGCTCAGAGCCGGAGTGCGGCCTCGAGGAAGGGCAGGAGCGACGCGTAGTCCGACACCACGCCCAGGTCCGCCGCCTTGAAGATGGGCGCCTTCGGATTCTTGTTGACCGCGACGACGACGCCCGCGCGCCGGAGGCCGACCACGTGCTCGGGCGCGCCGCTCAGCGCGAGCGCGACATAGAGCCGCGGCGCGATCGCGCGGCCCGTGAGGCCCACTTGGTGCTGCTTCGGGAGCCAGCCCGCGTCGGTGACGTCGCGCGTCGCCGCGAGCGCCGCCCCGAGACGCTCCGCGAGCGCCGCGAGCGCGGGGAGCGCCGCCGGACCGCCGATCCCGCGCCCCACGCCGATCACGACGTCGGCCGCGTCGAGCGCCGCCCCGACGTCGTCGGGAAGCGGCTCCTCGCCGACGACGCGGACGCGCGCCGGCACGGTGGGGATCGCGAGGCGCTCGAGGACCCCACGCCGCCCCGGATCGGGTTCGGCCGAGTGGAGAAGCCCGGGCCGCACGGTCGCCATCTCCGGTCGCGTGCGGGAGAGGATGGGCGCGACGATCGCGCCCCCGAACGCCGGCTTGTGCTGCCGCACGCACCCCTCGGCGTCGACGTCGAGGTCGACGGCGTCGCCCGTGAGGCCGAGCGCGAGTCGCGCGGCCACGCGCGGCGCGAGGTCGCGGCCGCGCGCCGTCGAGCCGAGGAGGACGAGCCGCGGGCCGCGCGCACGGATCGCCTCGACGAGCACGGCCGCGTGGGCGACGGTCGTGTACGGCACGAGCCCCGGTCCCTCCGCCACGAGCACACGATCCGCACCCGCGGCGGCGAGCGCGGGCGCGTGCTCCGGCCCGGCGCCGATCACGACCGCCTCGACGGGGCCGCCGAGCGACGCGGCAAGGGCGGCCGCCTTCGCGAGCAGCTCCGCGGTGACGGGCCGCGGGCCGCGCGAGCCGATCTCCGCCACCACCCACACGGGCGGCCCACCACCGGCGCCGCCCGCGGGAAGCGACGGCCGCGCGGCCGCGATGCGCGGGACGAGCGCGCGCACCCGCTCGCCGAGCGCCTGCGCCAGCGCCTCCGGCGAATCCCCGGCCACGATCTCGCCGCGCCGTACGACCTCCACCGCCTCGAAGCCCGCGACCCAGGTCGGGGAGCCTGCGGACCCGACGTCGCCGGCCGAGAGGCCGACGTCGCCCGCAGAGAGAGTCGCGATCGGCTTCGCCGCGGCAGCCTGGCGCTCGGCCTTCGACGGAAAGCGCTCCTCGGCAAGGTCCTCCGCGGCGGTGACGACCGCGGGGAGCGGTGCCGTCACGGTCTCGAAGCCCTCATCGGTCTCGCGCTCCGCTACGAGCGTTCGCCCCGGCGCCTCGACGGTCAGCCGCCGTGCCGCCGTCACCTGCGGGAGCCCGAGGAGCTCCGCCACCTCCGGCCCCACCTGGCCCGTCTCCGCGTCGGTGCTCGCGCGGCCGCAGAGGACGAGGTCCGGCGCCTCGCGCGAGAGGACGGCGGCGAGCGCCCGAGCCGTCGCGAGGGTGTCCGAGCCCGCGAGGAGCGGATCGAGCAGGTGGATCGCACGGTCGGCACCGAGCGCGAGGCACTCGACCAGGCCTTCGCGCGCCGCGGGCGGCCCCATCGTGACCACCACCACCTCCCCACCGTGCGCGGTACGCAGCGCGACCGCGCCGCCCACCGCGCGGAGGTCGAAGGCGCTCACCTCACCGGGCACGCCCTCGCGGACGAGTCGCCGGGTGGTCGGGTCGAACCGGAGCGAGCCGAGCGCGGGAACCCACTTGACGCAGACGACGATCCGCATGGGCCCTCTTCACCAGATCTTTCCCGGATTGAGAATGCTCCGCGGGTCGAAGAGCGCCTTCACGCCCTGCATGAGTGCCAGGGCATCGCCGTGCTCGCGTGCGGCGTAGCGCCGGTTGCCGAGCCCCATGCCGTGCTCGCCCGAGCACGACCCGCCGAGCGCCAGCGCCGCGTCGACGAGCGCGTCGCGCGCGCTCTCCGCCGCCGCGTGATCGCGCTCGCCGGCCAGCACGAGCGCGTGGAGGATGCCGATGCCGGCGTGGCCAAAGAGATGGATCGCGAGCGCCCGCTCCGCCGCCACCGCCTCGCAGCGCGCGACCAGGGCCGGTAGCGCGCCGATCGGGATCGCGAGGTCCGCACGGACCGTCGCCGCGTCCGGACGGAGCGCGGCGATGGCGCGTGTCGCCTGCTCGCGGATCGTCCAGGCGTCGCGCCCGTCCGGGAGGACGATCGCCTCGCCGCCGGCGTCGCGGAGCACCTGCTCCGCCGCCTGCCATCCCTCGACGACGCCAGCCGCGCTCCCGTGCACCTCGACGAGCAGCGACGGCGCCTCGACCAGTCCGAAGGCGCCGAAGCGGTTCAGCGCGGAGACGGTGCGCGCGTCGAGGAACTCGACCGCGGCGACGTCGATCCCGAAGCGGATCAGGTCGGCGGTCGCGCGGGCCGCCGCGCCCGCGTCGGGGAAGCGGAAGCCGCCCTGCCGGCGTGCGGCGGGGAGGCCGGCCAGCGCGAGCGTCAGCTCGGTCGCGATCGCGAGCGTCCCCTCCGAGCCGACGACGAGGCCGAGGAGGTGATAGCCGGACGCGCTCTTCCGGCAGCGGTTGCCGAGGCGGAGCACCTGTCCGGTGCCGGTGACCACCGTGGCGGCGCGCACGTGGTCCCGCGTCCCGCCGTAGCGGACGGAGTAGATCCCGCTGGCGTTGTTCGCGACCATGCCGCCGATCGTGGCGACGTCCGCGCTGCCGCCCGGCGCCGGCGGGAAGAAGAGCCCGTGCGGCCGGAGGCGGCGGTTGAGCGCCGCGTAGACCACGCCCGGCTGCACGTCGGCCTGCAGGTCCTCGGGACGGACGGCCACCAACTCCGCCATGCGCGAGCAGTCGAGGACGATGCCGCCGCGCACTGGGATCGGGTTCCCCTCGAGGCTCGAGCCCGCGCCGCGCGCCGTGAGCGGGACGCCGTGCGCCGCGGCGAGCCTCACGACGGCCGCCACGTCGTCCGTCGAGAGCGGCCAGGCGACGGCGTCGGGACGCGTGCCGGGAAGCGAGGAGGCGTCGCGCGCGGCCGCGTCCAGGTCGGCCGGACGGGTGGAGGAG
>CAZLYE010000085.1:0-10320 GCA_964562865.1 uncultured Binatia bacterium (SeqCode)
GACGCAGACGGGGACGGAGTGGGTCATGCAGCTCGTGGCGTTCCGGCCGAGCGGCACCGACATCACCCCGCCGAGCGTGCCGACGAACCTTGAGGCCTCGAACGTCACCTCAAGCGCCGCGACGATCTCGTGGACGCCCAGCACGGACGACACGGGCGTGGCGGGCTACCGCGTCTTCCGGAACGGCAACCAGATCGGCACGACGAGCCAGCCCCACTACACGGACCCGAATCTCTCGCCCTCCACCATGTACGCGTATGCCGTCGCCGCGTACGACGCCACCGGCAACGTCTCCGCCGCGAGTGCCCCGCTGAACGTCACCACGACCGCCGGGCCGCCGGCCGTGGTCTACCCGCTGAAGATCGGCCCGACCGGGCGCTACCTCGTCGGCCAGAACGACGTGCCGTTCCTCATCACGGGCGACTCGCCGCAGGCGCTCATCGTCAACCTGTCGGAGGCGGAGGCCGACGGCTTCTTCGCCGACCGTCAGGCCGCCGGGTTCAACGTCGTCTGGATCAACCTCCTCTGCGCCACGTACACGGGCGGCCGCGCCGACGGCAGCACGTACGACGGCATCGTTCCGTTCACGACGCCCGGTGACCTGTCGACGCCGAACGAGAGCTACTTCGCGCGGGTCGACGACATGATCGGCCTCGCAGCTCAGCACGGGCTCACGGTGCTGCTCGACCCCGCGGAGACGGGGAGCTGGCTCGCCGTCCTCTCGGCCAACGGGGTCGCCAAGTCCCGCGACTACGGCCGCTACCTCGGCACGCGCTACCGGAGCTTCGACAACATCGTGTGGATGAGCGGCAACGACTTCCAGAGCTGGCCGAATCCCGGTGACGACGCCGTCGTGGAGGCGGTCGCGCGCGGCATCCAGGACACCGACGACCGGCACATCCACACGGTCGAGCTGGACTATCCCGTCAGCGGCTCGCTCGACGATCCCACCTGGGCCCCGATCATCGAGCTGAACGCGTCGTACACCTACTACCCGACCTACGCGCAGGTGCTGACGGACCACGACCGCCCGAACGCCATTCCCACCTTCCTGGTCGAGGCGAACTACGAGTTCGAGCACAACGCCGCCGACCTGGGGACGCCCGAGATCCTGCGGCGGCAGGCGTACTGGACCCTGCTCTCCGGCGCGGCCGGCCAGATGTACGGCAACGGCTACACGTGGCCGTTCGCGAGCGGATGGCAGAGCAACCTCGACACGCCGGGCTCGCAGCAGATGGGCTACGTGAAGTTCCTCTTCGAGTCACGGCAGTGGTACGACCTGATCCCGGACCAGGGTCACACGCTCGTCACCGCCGGGTACGGGACGTACGCCGACAGCGGCAGCCTCGAGGCCAACGACTACGTCACCGCGGCCCGCACCCCCGACGGGGCGCTCGCCGTGGCGTACATGCCCACCGTCCGGACCATCACCGTGGACATGTCCCGTCTGGGCTCGCCCGTGCAGGCGTCGTGGTACGACCCGAGCAACGGGACGTTCGCCGCGATCGCCGGCTCGCCGCTCCCGAACACGGGCACGCGCGCGTTCGCGCCCCCGGGCAGCAACGGCGCCGGAGACGGCGACTGGGTGCTCGTGCTCGACGCCACGTCGGTTCCTCCCGACACGCAGGCGCCGTCCGTGCCGACCGGGCTCTCCGTCACCGCCACGTCGTCCTCCGAGATCGACATCGCGTGGACGCCGTCCACGGACAACGTCGGCGTCGCAGGCTACCAGGTCTACCGGGACGGGACCCTGGTGCGCACGACCTCGGCGACCGCCTTTGCCGATGTCGGGCTCGCGCCGCTCACCTCGCACACGTACACGGTCGCCGCCTACGACTACGCCAACAACGTGTCGGCGCAGTCGGCACCCCTGGTGGCGACGACCACCGGGCCGGCCCCGACGTTCATCCAGGAGGGCTACGCGACGCCCCAGTCACCGCAGAGCCTCGTCAGCGCGACGTACCCGGGCGCGCAGACGGCCGGCGACGCCAACATCCTCGCGATCGGATGGAACGACACGACCGCGGCGATCACGTCGGTGACGGACAGCGCGGGCAACGTCTACCAGCAGGCGGTCGCGACCTTCCGGGGCAACGGCCTGAGCCAGGCGATCTACTACGCGGCCAACATCGCTGCCACGCCGGCCGGGACGAATCAGGTGAGCGTCACCTTCAATCAACCCGCCGTCTTCGTCGACCTGCGCGTCACCGAGTACTCGGGCGTGCGTCCGACGAGCCCCTTCGACGCCGGCGTCTCGACGACCGGCACCGGCACCAGCGCGAGCGCGTCGCTCACGACGGCCGGGTCCTCCGAGCTCCTCTTCGCCGCCGGGATGACGGGGGCCGTCTTCACCGCCCCGGGGTCCGGCTTCGCGAGCCGGGTCGTGACGGCGCCCGACGGGGACATCGTCGAGGACGCGGTGGCGGCGTCGGCCGGCAGCCACGGCGCCACCGCGTCGCTCACCAGCGGGACCTGGCTCCTGCAGGTCGCGGCCTTCGCGGGGCCGTAGGGGGCACGACGTCCGCGGTCGCGCCCGCGCTTCACCCCGGGCCGCGACCTCCCGCCCGCGCTCGGCTCACGGCGCGCACGTGAGCTTCACGAGGTCGTTGTCGGCGCGCCCGCTGCCTCCCTCCGCGCGCCCCCGGAGCCGGACCGTCTGGCCCGCCGGCACCGCGATCTGTGCGAAGGACGTACATGCGGCCGTCGCCAGCGGGGGAGAGAACGTCACGAGGTCGTGGCTGCCGGCGGTCCCGCCGAGCGCCACGAGCTCGGCGACGACGGCGTCGGCCGCCGCGACCTCGGCGGGCTTCCGGGCGCCCCGGACCTCGTACGACGTCGTCGTGCCGGACCCGTTGCACCGCGGCAGGTTCGGGTCCGTCTGGTTGAAGCAGATCGCGACCTGGAAGACGCACGTCCCGTTGGCGGCGCGGTCTGCGTCGCAGGTCGCGTCACCGTCGGTGCAGTGCTGCGTCCGGCTCAGGCGGCCGCGCCGGTCCTGGAACGGCGAGTTGGTGGGATCGACGACCTCGAACTCGGCACGGCAGTCGGTCATCCGGCTGCCGCCTCCGGCGACGAGGGGCACGACGGGTCCGCCGGCGAGCGCGTTCTCGTGGAGGACCGCGAACGTCGCCACGGACGACACGCCCGTCGCGGTCACCGTGTGGCCGGTCGTGTCGACCGTGCTCGGGAGGGCCGTGTAGCCGGCCCCGAGGCAGTGGGCGCTGCTGCCGCAGTCGGTGTCCTCCGAGCAGGCCGCGCTGTTGTTCGAGCACGCGCCCGGGACGAACGCGGCGAGGACGAGGTGGCTCTCGGTCGCAGTGTCGCCGGGGGGCACGCCGGCGAGCGTCAGCTCGGTGGTGGAGTAGGCGACGGTGACGTTCGCGGCGAACATGCCGGGCAGCTCGCGCTGCAGCGTGACGAAGAAGGGCAGGAAGCCCGGGGTGCCGACGGTGCTGAAGGGGCCGGGCGGGACGTCGCGGTCGGCCGCCTGGCTCGTCGAGCCGAGGATCGAGCGGCCAGCCGTGATCCGCCCCGCGACGGCGTTCGACACGAACGCCACCGTGACGTCGGGCGTCGGCTCGGAGAAGGCGAGGGAGCTGCCCGCGCTCACCGTGCGGTCGAAGAACGTGAACGTCGACGCGCCGGTCGGGGCATCGACGTTCTGGACTGGGTTGAAGTTGGGGTCGGAGGCGAAGGCGAACGTGCCGGGCTGCCCGTGGTCCGCGACGTCGCGGAACCAGTCGAGGATCGACGTGAGGATCCCGGCGTTCGGCACGCTGATGTTCCGCAGCAGCGGCGGGAAGGCGTTCCCGGTGACGGGGATCTCGTCGAAGTGGGCGAACTCCGGCACGAAGTTGAGCGTGCCCGGCGACGTGGCGAGGCTCGCGGCGTGCGTCGCGGGTCCGTTCTGGATGACCGCGGCCGTGGTGGCGCCCCCGATGTTCGCGTGCACCGAGCGGGGTGTGGGGACGAGCGCGAGCGTCAGCGGGTTCTGGTGCAGGTTCTGCACGTACGGGACGAACAGCGGGAGGCCGGCGGCCTCGGCGAGCCCTTCGTTCGAGACGTTGGGCACCACCTGATCGCCGAAGTCCTCCACCTGGATGACGTTGCGGGGCGTGCCCGCGTCCGGCGTGAGCAGCAGGTGGGCCGAGTTGATGCCGTCGGCCGGGTCGACGATCATCTGTGTCAGGTTCGGCGCGAGCGCGAACACGTCGAAGGGGTTCGCCGGATCGAGGCCGAGCAGGCTCTGCACGAGACCGAGCGAGCCGGCGCCGATCGACGAGTTGTCGAAGAGGAGCGTCGTCAGCCCGCCGCCGGTCGCGTTCAGCAGCGCCGCCTGCAGGTGGGTCTCGATCGGGACGAAGCCGGACCCCATGAGTCCGCCGAGCGAATGGCCCATGTAGAAGATCCGCGAGTCGTCGAGCGTCACGCCGAGGCCCGCGTCGATCGAGTGACCCTGGATCAGCCGGACGAGCGACAGCAGGTCGGCGTAGGTCTGGCGGAAGTTGTCGCGGATGCCGAGGAAGTTCTGGAACGCCTGGAAGAACCCGACGTTCGTGCTGAGGAAGCCGATGTTGGTCGAGCGGTCCGCGATCCCGTCGGGAGCGGCGGTGCCTCCGAGGTCGTTCGCGACGTCCTCCGGACAGGCAGGGCTCGCGGTGCACCCGAAGAAGCGGTAGCCGTGCTCGGCGGCGTCGATGCCGATCGACGCGAAGCCGCGCCCCGCATCGGACTCGGCGAAGGCGATCACGGTGTCACGCTGGCCGCCGAGGCCGTGCTGCTGGATGATGACCGGCCAGCCGCCGGGCGGCGGCGTGCCGCTCGGGATGGTCACGGTGAACGGGATCTTCGGCGCCGGCACCACGACGGGATTGCCCGAGCCGTCGTACGTGAAGCGCAGGTTCTGCGCGTTGTCGCAGCCCGGGCCGCTGCAGCTCGACTGGAAGCGTGGCGAGTCGTAGAAGCCGGTCGCGATCGTGTCGACGCCGACCGGCACGCGCCCGAGGAGCGCCTGGAGGCGGGTGGAGCCGGTGAACACCAGGCCCGGCTGGCTCGTGAAGTCGGCCGCCGGCGCCGGCAGCAGGGGAAGCACGTTGTCCCGGATGTGCTGCAGATCGCGCGTGGTCGGCTGGGTCGTGAACACGGTCATGCCCGCGATCTGCGCGGCCGGGACGCCGTGTCCGCCGAGCGCCGTCACGACGGGGTCGAAGATGGCGTCCGCATCGGAGTTGGCGCTCGTGCCGTCGCGCACGGAGAGCCAGTCGGCCGACGGCTGGACGGCGCCGCCGGCGCTCGAGACGGCCGTCGTCACGACGCAGGTGTACGTCGCGCCCGGCGCGAGCGGCCGCCCCGGCACGGGAACGACCGCGAGCAGGTTGGGAATGCGGGTGTCGCCGTTGAACTTGAGCTCGATCGGGATCGGGGTCAGCGTCGCCGTGTCGGCGCAGAAGACGCCGTCGCTGAGCGACGGCGTGAGCACGGGCGACGCGGGGAGCGTCGAGGTGTCGATCGGGCCGTCGAGGAAGAAGAAGGTGGCGGTGGTCGTGCCGAATCCCTCCATCAGATCGATTCCGTGCTCGACCGCCGCCGGATTGGTCCGGATGACGTCGACGCCGAGGCCGATCGAGGCGCCGCTATTGAGGAGGGTGTGGTCGCCGTCGCCGGGCTGCCCCTGGTCGAAGTACAGGTCGCACGGGAACGGCAGCGACCCGAACACCGACGGGGTGGTGTTCTCGGCCGGCAGCGTGAACTTGATGATGGGCCCGGCGGCGTGCGCCGCGACGGGCACGAGACAGAGGGCGACGATCAGGGCGATCCGCTTTGTCCGCATTGACGGAAGCTCGCACGCCGGTGCACGGCACGGCAAGAGGAAAATCGCCCGGCGTCACTCGCACGGAATCGTGCCGATGCACACGCCCGCTCCGAAGCCGGGGTTCACGCACACGAAGGCGAACGGGTCGACGCAGTCCGAGTCGGTCGTGCACAGGCGGTAGCAGGCCCTCGCCGGGCCGTCCGCGATGCAGAGCTCCTCGGGCCCGGGGCACCCGAAGCCGGGGGTCTGGCACAGTCGTGCCCCGCAGCCGCCGAACGTGCAGTCGAGCCGGCAGATCCCGCCGCCGTTGCAGTCCGCGTCGAGCGTGCAAGGGGGGCCGACGCAGTACCGGGTGCCGGTTCCGTTGTCGGCGCAGGCGTAGCCGAGCGGGCAGTCGAAAGTGGATGTGCAGGTCGCGCCGGGGCCGAGCGGCGGGGGCTCGCAGGCCGACGGATAGCTCGCGACTTCGGGCACCGGCAGGCGGTCGGCGCACTCGCCCGCGAGGGCGGTGAGGCAGGTCGTGCACGCGACCACATCGCCGAGCGACGCGACCGGGCCCGCGCACGACACGCCGTCGGGCGGGGTCACGTCCGGGCACGCCGACGGGAACCCGATCGCGGCAGGCGTGAGGTCGTCGCCCCCGCCGCACTGCCGGTCCGCGCCACCGCACGCCGCGCAGATGGTCGCCGCCGCGGCCGCCTCGGCGGCCGCGATGGCGGGTCCTGCCTTCCCGTCGCCGGGAAGCGGGCACGCGCCCGTGTACCGCCCGCGGAGGCGACCGAGCCAGCACCGCTCGAGCGCCTTCGAGCGTGCGGTGAAGAGCTTCGTCGTCACCTGCACGATGGCCGCCTGGCACATCGCCGCGGCCGACCCGGGCGTCGCCGCAGCGAGCGCACCGTGCGCCACCGTCATCACGGCGTCGGCGGCCGTGGCATCCACGCAGGCGACGCAGGCCGCGACGTCGGCGGTCGTCGCGATCGGCGCGCTGCAGCCCGCCTGCTCCGGGTCCGGGCAGGCCGACGCGGTCCAGCCGAGCGCGGCGGGCGTCACGTCGTCGAGGCCGTCGCCGCAGGTGCCCCCCGGGCCGCAGCACGCCCGGGCGATCGCCGTCTCGGCGCGGGTCCTGGCCTTCGCGAGCGCCGCGGCCGTCTTCGGGTCCGTGCGGCACACGGTCGACGCCGGGAGCGCGCCGGCGACGACGGAGGCGGTGCAGCGGCCGAGGGCCTTCGCCGCGGCGGCGGCCACGCGGGCGCCCTGCTGCACGAGCTTCTTCTCGCAGCCCGCCACGTCCGCGCGGGCGCGAGTCACCATGAGGACGGCCAGGACGGCGGCGAGACGCATGCGGGGCCCCAGGGCGCCTATAGGCGGGCCGGCGCGGGTTGGTCAATGTTGTCATCGACGGAGACCGTCGTCCCGGACGGCCGGGTGACGCGCGGGCGACGCACCGTCCGGCCCGTGTCGCTCCGCGTACCCGAAGGCGCACGCCACGCGGCGGCTCGATCCAGGCACGGATCGTGCTCTCGCCCCGCGGGCGCGGCCGTCCTCGGCGTGCCGGGAGGTCTCTCGCATGCGACTCCGTCTGCTCGTCCTGCTGACCGCGGCCGCCGGCCTGGCGTTCGGCGCCGGTCTGGTCGACGCCCAGCCCGGGCATCGGCACGGAGCCACGCGCACGAGCTGCGACGTCACGAGCTGCACGGTCGACGCGGCGCTCGAGGACGCCTGTCCCTGCGCGGATGCGGACTCGCACGGGCAGTACGTCCGGTGCGTCGCCCACGCCGTCAAGGGACTCGTCAGGAGCGGCGTCGTCGGCCGGCGCTGTCGGGGCCGCGTCGTGAGGCTCGCCGCGCACGCCGTCTGCGGTCGCCTGGACGCCGTCGTGTGCGTCCTCCCGACGAGCACCTGCGGCGACGATGGGAGCTGCGTCAACGACCCGAGCGTCGACTGCGTCGACGATACGGACTGCGGCACGCGTTGCACCGTGAGCACGCAGGCCGATTGCGATGCGCGCAACGGCCTCGAGCCCGACGTCGGCAGCTGCGTCTTCGCGAGCTGCGCGTCGCCGAGCGGCGCGTACCTCGA
Source organism: uncultured Binatia bacterium (SeqCode) (assembly GCA_964562865.1). Classification (GTDB taxonomy): domain Bacteria; phylum Desulfobacterota; class Binatia; order DP-6; family DP-6; genus CAZLYE01. The sequence continues at coordinate 7,892 of CAZLYE010000085.1, forward strand.
CGGCGCGCGCGCCTTCTAGCCGCGGTCGCTCGTCCCCGCCGGTCCCGCTACGCCGCGTATCCGCTGGGTGGTGGCGCGCCGATCCGTCCCGGAGCACCGAGGGCGTCGCGCCGTGGGAGCCGCCTCCTCGCCGCGACTCGCGTCGCGGCCCCTCCCTGCGTCGCCCACAGCACCCCGAGCACGAACCCGAGGCACAGCCCCGTCCACCCTACGAAGAGCACCATGACCACCTCCCGAACGACCTCTGCGGGACGTGCGGGCTCCCCCAAAGCACGCATACCCCGACCGGTCAAGGAAGACGCCGCGACGCGCTGCGGCGCGGACGGGGAGGCGACGGCTCTGCGCCGGGCCGGGGCTACATCGTGGCGGTGACCAGCATCGCGACGGCGGCGACCGTCATCACCACCGCGGTCGTCCATCCGAGGGTCCGCAGCCACGCCGGGTTCCTCCGCGCACCCATGACCGACGGGTCGCTGCTGAGCAGCACGACCACGACCACGAGCGGCGGCGCCAGGACGCCGTTCACGACCGCCGACCAGAAGAGCATCGCGATCGCGTCGAAGCCGAGGAAGTCGAGGAGCAGCCCCACCCCCATCGCGACGGCGAGGACGGAGTAGAACGCCCGGGCGTCCTTCGGCCGATCATCGAGCGATCCGCGCCACGCGGCCGCCTCCGAGATCGCGTAGGCGCAGGAGCCGGCGAGCGCGGGGACGCCGAGCATGCCGGTCCCGATGATGCCGAGCGTGAAGAGCCAGTATGCCGCGTTGCCGGCGAGCGGCCGGAGCGCCTCCGCCGCCTGCTGCGCCGTCGTCACCTGCGTGACGCCGTGCGCGTGGAGGGTCGCCGCGGTCGTGAGGATGATGAAGTACATGACGAGGTTCGAGAAGAACATCCCGACCGAGACGTCGATGTTCGAGCGGAGGACCTCGGCGTCGGTGGCGCCGGCGCGCTCCTCGACGGTGAGCTTGCCTCGCGCGCGCTCCTCCTCCACCTCCTGCCCGGCCTGCCAGAAGAAGAGGTAGGGCGAGATCGTCGTCCCGAGGATGCCGACGAAGGTCGCGATGTACTGGGGCGTCGCCTCGAGGTGCGGGAGGAACGTGGCGCGGGCGATCGCGAGCCAGTCGGGGCGAGCCAGGATCCCGGCCGCGACGTAGGCGAAGAGGACCAGCGTGAGCCACTTGAAGACCTGCGCGATCCGCCGGTACGACGACCAGAAGAGGAGCGAGACGACGAGCAGGGCGTAGAGCGGGACGAGCGACCGCGAGTCGATGCCCGTCACCATCTCCGTCGCCTCGGCCATTCCGCCCAGGTCGGCCCCGATGTTGAAGATGTTGGCGACGGCGAGGAGGGCGCAGGCCGCCCAGAGGACGGTGCGCGAGTAGCGGCGGCGGACCACGCCGGCCAGCCCGCGGCCGGTCACCATGCCGAGCCGCGCGCACATGAGCTGGACCGAGAGCATCAGGGGGAACGAGAAGAGGGCGGTCCAGAGGGGGCCGTAGCCGAACGTCGCGCCGGCGACCGAGTAGGTCGAGATGCCCGAGGGGTCGTCGTCGGCCGCCCCGGTGACGAGGCCGGGGCCGAGGTCGGCGAAGAACCCCCGCAGCCGCGAGGGGAGGAAGGTCGCAGCGGATCGGAACCCGCGCGCGCCGTTGCGAAGGCCGTTCCCCAGGACCCCCCGGGGCGAGCGGCGGGCGGGGGCACCCTCGGGCGGCCGCGCCGGGGTTGTGAGCCGGGACATCTCTCTCTCCTCTCTCTGGTTGCGTGCGCCAGGGAGGAGAGGTCGCTGCGGGGCCGATCGCCTCCGCTATGCGGCGTCCCGCGGATCCCGGCGCACGGGTCTTGGTTCGCTACTGCCGTCGTCCATCCGATTTCCCCGTGTCACCCCGGGCTCCTCCGCGGTGCGAGCCTCCTCTCTGCCTGTACGCCCGGACGCGCGGCACTTCAAGCTCGGCGGGGCGTCCGGGTGGCGGACGCGCTACCGCGCCGTCGGGGTCAGGCGAAGAAGCGGCGCTCGCCGTCGAAGGTCTTCGCGACGCGGGCGGCGATCACGACCAGGTCCTGCCGCTTCCGCTGCGCGGTCTCGGGCACCGGGAGCTCGCCCGGCGTCGACCCGTGGCCGAGGTGGTGGGCGATCCACTCTGCCTGGGCGATCGTGGCGGCGAGGCCCTGGTTCGCGCGGACGTGGTGGTCGGCGACCGCACGCGCGATGTGGGCGTCCACGCCCCAGACCTCGAGGAGCCGGCCGCCGACGACGGCGTGGCTCACGCCGAAGAGCTCGTGCTCGAGCGACTCGTCGTGGTGGCCGAGCCGGCCGAACGACTCGGCATCCGCGAGGTGGAAGACGAGCCGTCCGATGTCGTGGAGCAGGCCCGCGAGAAACGTGGTCCCGCCGCGAGGCTCGCCCGGCGGACGGAGCTCGTCGGCGGCGA
>CAZLYE010000086.1:0-2508 GCA_964562865.1 uncultured Binatia bacterium (SeqCode)
GTCTCCGCGGCCGTGAGCGCGAGCGAAATCGTCTCCAGGTCCCGCATCTCGCCGATCAGGATGACGTCAGGATCCTCGCGGAGGGCGCTCCGGAGCGCGTTCGAGAACGACCCCGTGTGCGGCCCCACCTCGCGCTGGTTCACCAGGCAGCGCTTGGGCGGATGCACGAACTCGATCGGGTCCTCCACGGTGAGGATGTGCGCGTCCCAGGTCTGGTTGATGACGTCGACCATGGCGGCGAGCGTGGTCGACTTCCCGGACCCCGTCGGCCCGGTCACGACGACGAGCCCCCGCTCCCGCGTGCAGAGCTCCTTCAGGATGGAAGGCATCTGGAGCGAGTCGAGCGACGGGATCTGGGTGGGGATGGTGCGGAGCACCGCCCCGGGGCCGCGGCTGTGAACGAACACGTTCACGCGGAAACGCCCCTTGCCGGCCAGCTCGCAGGCGAAGTCCACCTCGTGCTCGGTCTGGAAGACCTGACGCTGCTTCTCGCTCATGATCGAGTTCACGAGCCCGGTCACGTCGTCCGGCGTGAGGGCCGGATGCGTGGTCCGGGCGAGGTCGCCGTGGATCCGGAGGAGCGGCGGCAGGCCGGAGCTCAGGTGCAGGTCCGAGGCGCCCTTCTCGGCCGTCTCGCGCAGCAGCTCGTCCATCGTCGGCATGGTCGTCCTCCCGCCCGGTTGGGCCGGAGAGCCCGGTGCAAGGCGCGGGCCACACGGAAGAGCCGCATTCGGGCGCCATGGCGCACGCCGAAGCGGTGCACGCGTGACGGAGCGTCCAGTTTGAATCAGCGCAGCTCGGGCGAGCGCTTCGTGAGGAGGTACGCCGCGCCGCTCGACACACCGATCGCAACCGACGAGTAGACGATCCCGAAGACGAGGTACCCGGCGCCCGGCGGTGACACGTTGCGCAGGCTGAACAGGACCAGGTTCAGGACGACCCAGGCGGCGTACGCCCACGCCATCCCGCGCGCGAAGCGTCGCATGCGCCAGATGCCCACCGCGTAGGCCAGCAGGAACGCGCCGAAGAGCGGCCCCGCGACGGCGTTGGCCGAACCCGCGAGCCGTCGGCCGAGGAAGACGAAGCCCGTCCGCTCCCCGCCGAGCTGGAGCGGCTTCAGGAAGTTCGACACGGCGAGCGCGGCGAACAGGACCGCGAAGGTGGTGAGCACCGGACCGCGCCGCGCCGTCATGCCGTGCGGAGGGTAGAGGACGCGCGTCGGAGGTGTCAACGTTCCGCGCCGATCGTCAGCGGGAGACACGCCACCGCGAGGTCGCGCTCGAGCCGCGCGGCCAGGGCGGCGCGCTCCCCGGGCCCGCGCGCGACGAGCTGCGCGCAGCCGTCGCCCTGGGAGCCGACACCCTTCCCGCCCCAGGCGAGGTCGCGGACCGCCGCGTGCGCGAGGACCTCGTGCAGACGCGGCGCCGCGAGCTCCGGGCACGCGGGCGCGACCCGACGGTCGAAGACGCGCTGCGCCTCCGTCATGATCGCGCCGAGCGCGGCGGCGTCGCCCGCCGCGACCGCATCGCGTGCCCGGCCGACCAGGGCTGCGTTCCGCGGACCGAGTGCGTCGCGCACGCCCGCGGCGACCGGCCCCGGCGTCCCGGGGAAGCACGCGCGCAGGTCCGCGAGAATCCTCCGCGTGTCCTTGCTGCGGCGGAGGTCGACGACGAGAAGCGCGATCGGCCCTCCCGGCGCCACCTCGTCCACCTCCACCGCGTCGCCGTCGAAGGTGAGGAGGACCGTCCGCCGCCCGAACGCGCACACCTGGTCCATCCGCCCGCAGGCGGACCCGGCGCGCCGCTCGCCCTCGTAGGCAAGCTCCATCTCGTCGCGCGGCGAGAGCGCGAGGTCGTAGAGCCGGCCGAAGGCGCGCGCGACGAGCACGCAGACGGCGGCCGAGGAGGAGAGTCCCTTGCCGATCGGCAGGTCGGCCGCCGTGATCCCGAGCCGGAGTCCGCCGACGCGATGGCGCTCCGCCACCGCGGCCGCGACGCCCGCGGCGTAGCTGAAGAAGCCGCCGCCGCGCGCCGCCGCGGCGAGGGCCGCGGGCGCCGCGGCGAACCGCTCCGGGCCGCGGGTGCTCCCGTCCGAAAGCCGGCTCCACAGCTCGACCGCGTCGGCCAGCGGCTCGGCCTCGGCGCGGAGCGTCTGGTCGGTCGCCGTGACGAGGCATCGCCCGGCCGACAGCGACGGCGCGACCGTCCGGTACGCGCCCGCCCAGTCGCTGTGCTCGCCGAGGAGGCAGAGGCGCCCGGGCACGGAGAGCTCCAGCACGGTGCTCCCGTTTCGCACATCGCCGCGGGCGTGGAAACGGTTCGCGCATCCGCTATCCTCGCTCCGTGCCGCGGAGGCTCGGGGAGCTCTCGACGCCGGCGCTCTGCGTCGACGTCGACCACGGGAACCCGGAGCTGCCGGCCGACGTCGCCGCCTCGGTCCTGTTCCTCTCCGACGAGCACGCGACGCTCGCGGTGAGCGACGGGTTCCGTGCGCGTCCCGGGGAGCGCG
>CAZLYE010000087.1:0-3771 GCA_964562865.1 uncultured Binatia bacterium (SeqCode)
AACGGGACCGCGATGAGGAGTCCCAGCGTCAGATGGAGAAGGAGCATCGCGTAGAAAAACGCGGTGTCCCGGGTGAACGCCGCGAGGTAGATGGAGTTGGCCGCGATCAGCCCGAGCGGGACGAGGAGAATGCGGTAGAGGTGCCGCTGCCACGGCGCGAGGACACCGGGTGCGGATCGCCTGCCGGATGGAGTACTTCCCCCGACCATCCGCCCGATTCTATGCCGCCGAGAGGCGCGTCAGGGCTCCCGCTGCGCGGGCATGTAGATCGCGTCGCCGGAGGTGTTGTCGACCGAGACGCCGTACGCGAGGACCCGGCCCGCTCCGGAGCTCACGGAGAACTCGACGTAGACGTTCGCGAACGCTTCGGCGCCGACGAGCTGGTCGAGGCTCGCCTGGAACGAGCCTCCGGCCGCCACCGGGAATGCGCGCGCTCCCAGGACCCCTCCGGTGTCGCCGCTCTTCGCGGTCACGACGACGACGGCGTCCGCGCCCGCGACCTCCGCGAACCCGAAGTTGCTTCGGAACCCGTGGGCGGCGCTCGTCTGGGCGAGCTGGATGACCGCGGCGACGCCGTCGCCGGCGCCGATCGCGGAGGACGCCGGCAGTCCCGGGATCGAGAACCCGAAGGTCCCGCCGAACTTCTCGACGTAGGTCCGCGTCGACACCGCGAGGCGCGCCGCGCCGCTCGGGTGGATGCGCAGGCCCGCGGCGGACGGGTCGCCGAGCCCGAACTCGCTCGCGAGCACGTCCAGCTTCTCGAGCGTGGCGCCGGGCGCGATCGCGTAGACGCGCGGCGGGGCGGGCGTCCCGGTCAGCAACCGAGGGAGCAGCGAGACCGTGACGGTCGCCGTGGCCGCGCCGAGGTTCGTGATGTGCAGGTTCGTCTGGAAGAACGTCCCGTTGGCCCCGGATGCGTGCGAGGCCTGGGCCACGATGAGGTCGTCGCTCGAGGAGAGCCCGCGCTCCGCCGGCTCGAAGACGCCGTCGCCGGTCGTGTCGTCGATGAAGGTCGCAAACGGCGCGACCCGACCCGCGGGCGAGGCGACCGTGAAGTCCACGCGGAAGTTGGGCGTCGCGCCGAGCGCGCGTTCGCCGGCGATGTCCGTCACGAGCACGGTGCCGTTGGCCGGCCCCGAGCGCGTCGTGGTGGCGAGCAGCGTGCCGTCGGCGTCGCGGAGGTCCATCCTCACGGACACCGGCGATCCGGAGACCTCCGTGAATCCCGTGTTGGTGTGGAACTGCGCGCTCTTGATCAGACCGTTGGCGGTGGCGGTCTCGCCGGGCCCCAGGGCTCCCGCGCTCGCGAATCCCGGAACGAACTGCCCGAACGTCCCGTCGCCGCCCTGCGTGTAGGCCCGGCTCGTGGTCAGGAAGCCCGTGTCCGCGCCGAGGATGGTCAGCTCGCCGATCGAGTCGGCGTAGCCGAACTCCGACCCGACCACGTCGTTGAGCGCGAGCACGCGGCCCGCGGGAACGGTCTCGGTGGCGCGCACCGCCTGCGAGCCGCTGAGGCCCTGGGCAACGTAGTAGAGCGAGAGCTCCTGGTCGGTCGGCCGCGGGTTGAGGATGCGAACGTCCGAGAGGAAGAACTTCGTTCCCTGAATGCGGCCGACCACGGGAACGACCTGGGTGTCGGCGGCCGGCGGGATCGCCGCCGACGGCTGGCCCGCCACCATCCGCATCGCGAAGGTGCGGATGCTCCCGCTGGTCGCCGCCTGGTCGTCCGAGACGGTCAGCGTCCACACGCCGTTGGCCTGCTTGCCCTGGAAGAGGCCGAGCGACTGCGCCGACGACAGCGTCTGGCCGTAGATCCCGTTGATCGGGTGCTGCGCCGAGCCGGAGTGGTCGTGCAGCGTCACCGTGGTGCCGTCGGGACCGGTCAGCGTCACCCGCAGCTGGGTCGGGTCCTCGTGGGCGATCTCGACGATGGCCTCCACGCCGGCGAGCGTTCCGGCGAAGCCCGAGACGGTCGCCGTGGCCGTGGCGGAGCCGGTGCCGTCGGGGACGGGAACGGCCGCGCCGCCGTAGGGCGCGAAAGCGCTCGCCGCGAGCTGCGCTCCGGCGAGCGTGTCGATGCGCGGGGTCGCGATGCCGTTGCGCGGATCGACGAGGATGCGGCCGGTCGTCTTGAGCAGGCTCGCGATTCCGGTGGGCGTGAGCTCGGGATGGGCCTCGTGCATGAGGGCGGCCGCGCCGGAGGCGGCGGGCGCGGAGGCCGACGTTCCATGGAAGTAATCGGTCGCGCCGCCCTTGGTCACCACGAGCCAGAAGGCTCCCGGCGCGAGCAGCGAGAGGTTGGACGCGGAGTTCGAGAAGCAGACGATCGAATCCGGCGAGACCGAGGAGTCCGTACAGAGGGTGCCGCCCGAGTCGTTCTGCCAGCCGACGTGGACGAAGGAGTCCGGGTAGACGGCGCCGACCGAGACGGCGTTCGAGACGCAGGCGGGTGCGGCGATCGCGTTCGTGAGCGCGTCGTTCCCCGACGACGCGACGAACACGATGCCGGCCGCGTTCGCGGCGTCGATGGCGGAGACGTAGTCCGGATAGAGGTCGTCGCAGTAGCCATGCGCGAGGCCGTCGGTGGGCGCGCCCCCGAAGGAGAGGTTGATCGTGGAGATGTGGTACGCGGCCTGGTTCGTGACCGCCCAGTTGACCGCCGCGAGGATGTCGGAGTCGTCCGCCTCGCCGCAGTTCGTGCCCTTCACGACCTTGAGCGCGACGATCGTCGCGTCGGGCGCGACGCCGGTGGGTCCGGCCGCGACCGCGGCGACCGAGGTCCCGTGGCCCTCGCAGTCCATGGGATCGGCGTCGTGGTCGCCGAAGTCCTGGCCCGCGATCACCTTGGCGTTGGGGAACGCGCCGCCGCCCAGCTCCGTCACCGTGTAGTCCACGCCGGTGTCGAGGATCGCGATCGACTGGCCGGCGCCCGTGAACCCGATGGCGATGGCCTGGTCGCTGTGGATGAGCATCTGCGCCTTCTGCGCGCTTGCGTCCGCCTGGTGCATCGTCCGCTTCCCGTCGATCGTGATCCAGTCGACGTCCGGACGGTTCGCGAGGCCGACGACCGCGTCGCGCGTCGCGCGACCGGCCAGAATCGAGAAGCTCTCGTAGCGCCGCCGGACCCGAAGGGCCGGACCGAAGTCGCGCGCGAGCGCGTCCGGTGCGGCGAGCCGGCGGACCCGTCGCGCGGGCTCGCCCGCCGGGTCGGGATGCGTCGCCAGCAAGCGCAGTGAAGGGGTGCCGTCGCGGAGGCCGACGAGCACGTCGACCGCGTCCGCGCCGGAGTTGAGCGCGCGGAGCACCGAGGCGTCGGCCCGCGGGACCTCTTCCGGCGACACCACGCGGACGGCGGCCGTCGACAGGGAAGCCGCGAGAAACAGGACGGCCGAGACTGCGCCGTAACGGGCCATGGACCGGTGCCTCACTTGTCGGTTCGAACGACAAATCATACCGCAGCAGAACACCCCGAAGACCTGCAAATTCCTGGACTTGGGTTATGTTGCGCCGGTGCGCGCGGTCTTCGCGGATTGCCACGTCGGACGCCGTCCGGGCGACGAGGAGCCGTTCCTGAAGGCGCTCGACACGGTCCGATCGCGCGGCGCGCGGGAGGTGACTCTCCTCGGCGACATCTTCCACGTTTTCGTCGCGCACCCGAAGTTCGAGACCCCCGCGATCGGCCGTTTCCTGAAGAAGGCCCGCGAGCTGAAAGATGCCGGGGTCGCGGTCAGGTACGTCGAGGGCAACCGGGACTTCTTCGTGCGCGGATCC
>CAZLYE010000088.1:0-5855 GCA_964562865.1 uncultured Binatia bacterium (SeqCode)
CCGACGCGCCCCTGAAGCCGCCCGCACCGGACCGCGAGCGCACCTCCAGCGGCAGCGCGTACGGCTTCGTCCGCGGCTGGGAGGCGGCCTACGGGTACTTCGGCGTGAACGCGATGTACGCGCTCGTCGCCCGGCGGCACATGGTGCGCTACGGGACCACACAGGACCACCTCGGCGCCGTCGCCGTCGCGCAGCGCCGGTGGGCCAACCTGAACCCGCAGGCGCAGTTGCACGACCAGCCGCTCACGCTCGACGAGTACCACCGCTCCCGCTGGATCGTTGAGCCGTTCCACCTCTTCGACTGCTGCCTCGTGTCGAACGGCGGGCTGGCGGTGATCGTGACGAGCGCCGAGCGGGCGCGCGACCTCCGCAGGCCCCCCGTCTACATCCGCGGGATGGCGCAGGGCCATCTGGGCGGCGACCCGTCGGACACGCTCGCGTCGGGCGCCGTCCTGACGCGCGGGCCGGCGCTCGAGATGGCGGGCGTGACGCTCCGGGACGTCGACGTCGTGTCGCTCTACGACTGCTACACGTTCACCGTCATCGTGACGCTCGAGGACTACGGCTTCTGCGCCAAGGGCGAGGGCGGCCCGTTCGTCGCCGAGCACGTGACGGGCCCGGGCGGGCGTCTCGCCGTCAACACCGGCGGCGGCCAGCTGTCGAGCTTCTACATGTGGGGCATGACGCCCGTCTCGGAGGCCGTGATCCAGGTACGCGGTGAGGGCGGCCGGCGGCAGGTCGCGAAGCACGACGTCGCGCTCGTCTCGGGGAACGGCGGTGTCCTCTCGACGCACTCGACCCTCGTCCTCGGGCGGGACCGGCCATGACCGCGTACGCGAAGCCGCTCCCTCAGATCACGCCCGAGATGCGTCCGTTCTGGGACGCCGCGCGCCGCCACCAGCTCGTCGTGCAGCGCTGCAGCGGCTGCGGCACCCATCGCTTCCCCGCACGCGACATCTGCAGCCGGTGCCTCTCGCGCGAGGCGGAGTGGGTGCCGGTCTCGGGGCGCGGCTCGGTCTTCAGCTGGGCGGTCATGCACCAGGTCTACCACCCGGGCTTCGCCGCCGACGTCCCCTATGCGGTCGTCGTGGTGGAGCTGGAGGAGGGCGCGCGACTCGTCTCCAACCTGGTCGGCTGCCCGATCGGCGACCTGGCGCCCGGCATGCCGGTCGAGGTCACGTTCGACGACGTCACGCCCGAGGTGACGCTCCCCAAGTTCCGGCCCCGCACGTCCCGCTGAGCGCTTCCATACGACGGCGCCGCGGCTCCTTTCGACCGTTCGCGCCGGGATCCTGGCGGTTCGCGCGATTGCATAACACTGTGGTCGCGGTCGCCGGGCTGGGCTACGATGCCTGCCCATGCCGCGGGTGCTCGACGCCATGCCACCGCCCGAACGCGCGAACCGCATGATGCTGCTCGTCTTCGGGACGGGCGCCGCGATCGGGCTGCAGCTCGGCCTGCTGCACTGGTTCCTCTGGAAGTCGCCGCTCGCGCTCGTCACGTTCCTCAGCTCGTCCCTCGTCTTCGCCGGCTTCACCTACGCGCTCTGGCGCTGGGTCTTCCCGCGGCTCGGCGGAGGGTCGTTCGGATACCAGATCGCGCTGCAGGTGCTCGTCTCCGCCGTCACGTTCGCGACGCTGTCGCTCATCAGCACCGAGGTGGTCGTGACGCTCCTCGGCCTGCCTTCGCTGTTCGGCGCGCCGACCGGCGTCGAGAAGCACGTCACGATCACGCCGGAGACCCGGCAGATGGCTGCGCGCCTCTACGCGATGCTCCCCATCGTGCCGACCGTGATGATCGCGCTGATCGGCTACCATCAGTACTGGCATCGCGTGCTCACGCTCCAGCATCGCGAACGCGAGCTCACGGAGCTGGCGGCGACCGCGCAGCTCGCGGCGCTCCGCGCGCAGATCAACCCGCACTTCCTCTTCAACAGCCTCAACTCGATCGCCCAGCTGATCCGCACCGACCCGGACAAGGCCGAGACGTGCGTCGAGCGGCTCGCCGACATGTTCCGCTACATCCTGCGGCGTGCGGAGAAGGAGTTCGTGCCGCTCGCCGACGAGCTCGAGATGGCGCGGGCCTACCTCGAGATCGAGCGCGCGCGGTTCGGGGAGCGGCTCCGCGTCGAGACGCACGTCGATCCCGTGAGCCTCCACCAGCTCATCCCGAACCTCATCCTCCAGCCCCTCGTCGAGAACGCGGTGAAGCACGGGCTCTCGCGCAAGATGGGCGCGGGGACGGTGCGGATCGCGGCCGCCGTCAACGACGGCTGCCTCACGATCACCGTCCTCGACGACGGGCTCGGCATGCCCGGCGGGACGCTCGACCGCGTGTACGAGCATGGCGTCGGCCTCCGGAACCTGCGTGACCGGCTCGCGCGCCTCTACGGCGCCGCGCACCTGCCGGAGATCCGGAGCGCACCGGGAGGCGGGACGGAGGTCCGCCTGCGGCTCCCGGTCCGGCCGGTCGTCGCGGCCGCGTGACGATGCCCGCGATCCGCACGCTGGTCGTCGACGACGAGAGGCTCGCGCGCGACCGCCTCGTCGACTTCCTCGGCGGGCTGCCCGACGTCGCGGTCGTCGGCCAGGCGGGGGACGGCGTCGCGGCGCTCAAGATCATCGAGGAGACGCGCCCGGACCTCGTCTTCCTCGACGTGCAGATGCCCGGCATGGACGGCTTCGAGGTGCTCCGGACGCTGCGCGGGCCCCTCCCGCACGTGGTCTTCTCCACCGCGTACGACGAGTACGCCATCCGCGCCTTCGAGGTGGGCGCCGTCGACTATCTCTTAAAGCCGTTCGCCAGGACGCGTGTCGAGGAGGCGGTCGGGCGCGTGCGCGCGCGTCTCGGTGGAGGGCCGAACGGCCCGGACTGGGACAGCCTCATCCGCCAGCTCGACGAGCGCCGGAAGGTGCACGTGACCCAGATCCCGGTCCACAGCGGCAAGCGCATCCTCATCGTGCCGGTGACCGACGTGCTCTGGTTCGGCGTCGAGTACCGCCTGGTCTACGCGCACACGAACGAGCGCGCGTTCATGACCAACTACACGCTGCGGGAGCTGGAGGAGCGCCTCGATCCCGGGCTCTTCTTCCGCGCGCACAAGTCGAGCCTGGTGAACCTCCGCCACGTGAAGGAGATCGTCCCGTGGTTCGGCGGGCGCTACAAGCTGGTGATGCGCGACCAGGCAGGGAGCGAGGTCGCACTCAGCCGCGCGCAGGCGCGCGAGCTCCGCGCGCGGCTGCGGTGGTAGTGGCTTCCGATGCGTGCACGCCGTCGCCCCTTGACAGCCTTCCGGGGCGCCCTTAGACCCGGCGTCGCCCGCCCCCTCCGATGATCCCGGCCGCTCCGGAAGCCACGACCGGGCCCCGCCCGCGCCGCCTGCTCGCTGCCCTCGCCACGTCGACGGCGGCACACGCGGTCCTCGCGCTCATGATCATCTTCGACGTGCTCGGTGCCGCCGGTGGCTTCGGCCTCGGCGTCGGCCCGGGCTTCGGGATGGGTGCCGGCGGGGGCGCCGGGCTCGGTGCGGTCCGGCGGCGGGAGATATTCTCGCTGCAGGACCTCCCGACCCCGGTCCCGCCACGCGATCCCGCCGCGGAGCAGGCGCTGAAGGAGCTCCTCCAGCCGGCGCGACCCGAAGCCGTCGCCGTGCCGGAGCAGCCGGTGCCGCGTCCGACGTCGCCCGTCGTCCACTTCTCGCGGCCGACGCGCCCGGTCGGGGCCGGCGTCGACCTCGGCTCGCGCTTCGCATCGGCCGGCGCGGGCTCGGGCGGGCTCGGGCTCGGCGGGGGCGGCGGGGGCGCGGGGTGGTCGCTCGGGACGTCGTTCGGACGCTACGTCGGCGGGCTCCGGAAGGTCGGCCTCGACGTCGCGATCGTGGTCGACGCGACGGGCAGCATGCAGAACGTGATCGACGCCATCAAGGAGCACATGGACGATCTCGCTGCGACCATGCAGCGGCTCGTCCCGACGACGCGCGTCGGGGCCGTCGCCTACCGCGATCGCGACGACCCGAACATCGCGACGGCGCCGAAGCAGAGCGAGGATTTCCTCGTCAAGTGGAGCGATCTCACGTTCAACGTGAAGAAGGTGCAGTCCTTCCTGAACGGCATCGTCGCGGAGGGCGGGGGCGACTGGGAGGAGGCGGTGAAGGACGGGATCGACTGCGCGATGCATCAGCTCAAGTGGCGGCCCGACGCGAAGAAGGTGATCATCCTGGTCGGTAGCTCGCCGCCCCACCAGCAGGACCTCCCGGCGCTCCACCGGCTGATCGACGAGTGGCACGGCCGGGGCGGCGTCATCAGCACGATCGACGTGAGCCTGCTCCTCCACGAGGAGCACGAGCGCAAGATCTACCGCTGGCTCCACGGCGAGGATCCGAAGGAGATCTCCCCGCTGCCCGACTTCTACAAGGAGGTCGAGCAGAGCTTCACGGAGATCGCGAAGCAGGGCGGGGGCGAGATGATCGCGATGGGACAGCAGACCGTCCTCGTGCACCACCTGCTCGTCCTCACCTTCGGCCCGCAGTGGGAGAAGGACGTGGCCCGCATCGCGCGCGGGTTCTGATCGGAGAGAGGAGACCCATGGAGAACGTCAACCTCGATTTCTTCCACCTGATCCGGCAGGCGGCGATCTCGACGTACCCGCTCATCGCGTGCTCGATCATCATGCTCGCGGTGGTGATCGAACGCCTGTGGACGCTCCGCGGAGCGGTGTCGTCCGCCGCCTCGCTCACGGCGACCCTCGTGCCGCTCCTTGCGCGCGGAAACTTCGCCGGCGCGGCGGAGGCGGTCGCACGGCACCGGCGCTGCCCGGCGCGCCGCGTCTTCACCGACGTGCTCGACGCCGCGCCGGGCGCCCAGATCGAGACGCTCGAGCGCGTGGCCGACGAACGGCAGTTCGAGGAGATCGAGGGCTGCGGCGCGTACCTCTGGATCCTCGGCACGATCGGGTCGTCGGCGCCGTTCATCGGCCTCTTCGGCACCGTGGTGGGCATCATGCGGGCGTTCCACAGCATGGCGCTCGCCGGGACGGGCGGCTTCGGCGTCGTCGCGGGCGGCATCTCGGAGGCGCTCATCGCGACGGCGCTCGGGCTGGCCATCGGCATCATCGCGCTCGTCTTCTACAACTACCTGCAGAACCGGGTGGAGCGCATCGACGGCGCCCTCCGCATCGGGAGCGCCCGGCTCCTCGAGGCGGTCGCGGCGGCGCGGAGGACCGATGGCGTTCGGTAAGGCGCACACACGGGGACACATCGTCGCCGAGATCAACGTCACCCCGCTGACCGACGTCTTCCTCGTCCTGCTCATCATCTTCATGATCACGACCTCGGCGATGGTGAAGCCGGCGGCCGACGTCGACCTCCCGAAGGCCGCGGAGAACGAGGAGGAGACCAAGGGCGTCCTCGTGACGATGACACCGTCGCACGAGGTGTTCGTGAACGAGCGCCCGGCGGCGAACGACGACGCCGGGCTCGCGAGCGTGCTGCGGGACGCGCTCGCCCGGACGCCCGACAAGGTCGTCATCCTGGCCGGCGACCGTCAGGTCGTGCTCGGCGAGGTGGTGCGCGTGCTCGGGCTCGCGAAGGAGGCCGGCGCGACGGGGTTCGCCCTGGCGTCGGAGTGACCGCGCGCGTCGCGGTGGTGCTGATCGCCGTGGCCGTCGCGGCGGCGCCGGCACGCGCGGCGAGCGGCGAGGAGGGCGGCGAGCGCGGGACGCTCGCGCAGCTCGAGCAGCGAAGCAAGGTGTTCTACGACCTCCTCGAGCGCGGCGACCGCGAGCGTGCGGCGGCGATGTGGCCCGAGCTCGCGAACGACCTCGCGCGCTTCCACGACGGGATCGAGGAGCGCCTCGGC